>DATKDL010000029.1:0-25356 GCA_035512695.1 Anaerolineales bacterium
CGACCGGGTGATCATTGAGAAATATATCCCGGACGCCCGGCACGTCGAGTTCCAGGTCCTGGCTGACCACGACGGCAATACGATCCACCTGAACGAACGCGAGTGCAGCATCCAGCGCCGCCACCAGAAGATCGTCGAGGAGGCCCCCTCCCCGCTGCTGGACGAAACCCTGAGAGCAGAGATGGGCGCTGCCGCCGTCGCCGCCGCCCGGGCCGCCGGCTACACGAACGCCGGGACGGTCGAGTTCATCATGGACCCCGCAACCCGCGATTTTTATTTCATCGAAATGAACACCCGCCTCCAGGTTGAACACCCGGTCACCGAGCTCACCACCGGCCTCGACCTCGTCCACCTCCAGCTCCACATCGCCGCCGGCGAACCCCTCGCGGCACTCGGTCCCGGCTGGGGGGAGGTTTCGCCCATTCGCCCATTCGCCCATTCTCCGCACGGTCATGCCATTGAGTGCCGGTTGTACGCAGAGGACCCGGCCGCCGGGTTTCTGCCCGCGGCCGGGAAGCTGCTCAAGTTCGTCCCGCCGGAGGGTCCCGGGATCCGGGTCGATGCAGGGGTTGTCTCGGGTGACATGATCAGCACGCACTACGACCCGCTGCTGGCCAAGATCATCGTCCACGCCCCGGACCGGCCGGCCGCCATCCGCCGCATGCAGGCGGCCCTGCGTGAGACAGTCGCCCTGGGCGTCCGGACAAATCTGGACTTCCTCCAGGACGTCCTGGCGCACCCAGTCTTCCGGGCCGGTGAGGCGACCACCCGCTTCGTTCAGGAGCACCTGGATGGCTGGGCGCCCGAGATGGATTTGCCGCTCGAGGTGCTTACTGCTGCTGCGATGATCGAAGACTTGTCCTGGAAGGATCGAAAACCTGTCCTGAAAGGATCGAAGAGCGAAAATCAAGCGTCCGGAGGGCATTCGCCCTGGGAGGCGCTGGAGGGGTTCCGGATCGGGGAGCGGGGGGACGGGCAGCGATGAGGCACAGGTTCCTTTACAACGAACGGGAATTTGAGATCGAAATCCTGCGGACAGGCGGCGGGGCCGTCGTGCGGTCCGGCGGGGAGGAGCACGAGGTGGTGGTGCGCGAGCTGGGCGACGGGCGGGTCGAACTGGCGTTTCCCGGACGCACCGTGACGGTCCACGCCGCGGTGGATGGGGACACCGTCTGGGTTGCCTGCGCCGGCCGAACCTACGAACTGCGCAGGTCCGGCCTCGCCCGGACCCGCCGCCACACTGCGGCCGGCGATGCCGAGGGCGCCCTGCGCGCCCCGATGCCGGGGCAGGTCCGCTTGGTCGATGTCGCAGTCGGCGACCCGGTTACAAAGGGCCAGACCCTTTTGCTGCTCGAGGCCATGAAAATGGAGATTCGGATCCAATCGCCCTTCGATGGAACCGTCACCGCCCTCCCCGTCGCCCCCGGCGAACAGGTGGAGCGGGAGCAGGTGGTGGTCGAAATTTCGAAAAATTGAAACCCGCAGCCGGGCTGAACCCCGCTGCGGGTTTCAATTTTTCGGACCCAAGGAACGCAGATGGGTAAATATTACGAAGACCTCGAAATCGGCGGGAAGATCAAGCATCCGACCGGGCGGACGGTGACGGAGACGGACAACGTCCTGTTCAACGCGCTGACGATGAACACCCAGGCCCTGCACATGAACGAGGATTTCGCAGGCAAGACGGAGTTCGGCCGGCGGATCGTCAACGGGATCTTCACCCTTGGCCTGGTCGTCGGGCTGACCGTCGCCGACCTGACCGACGGCACCATCATCGCCAACCTCAGCTACGAGAACATCCGCCACCCGGCCCCCGTCTTCCACGGCGACACGATCTACGCCGAGACCGAAGTCCTCGATAAACGCCCCTCCAAAAGCCGCCCCGACGCCGGCATCGTCCGCCTCCGCCAGGTCGGACGGAACCAGGCGGGCACCGTCGTGGTCGAGTTGGAGCGGACGGTGATGTTCTTGAAGAAGTAAGCGGGTATACTCGACCTGATCACCTATGAACCTCCGACGCTCCCTTCTATACATGCCCGCCACCGACTGGCGTAAGATCGAGAAGGCTGCCGTCGAGCTGGACGCTGATTCGGTCTGTATGGACCTGGAGGATGGTGTTGCGCTCAGCGCCAAGGAAGCGGCCCGAGAGACGGTCGTGCGGGCGTTGGAGACGCTCGATTTCGGGCGCTCGGAAAAGCTGGTGCGGGTCAACGAAATCGAGTCGGGGCTGGCCGAGGCGGACCTGGCGGCCGTCCTGCCGGGGAGGCCGGACGGGATCGTCGTTCCCAAGGTCAGCACAGGCCGGCACGTGGCCTGGGTGCATGACCAGTTGTCCTCGGCGGAGGCCCGCCGCGGTTGGGAGCCGGGGAGCATCGCGCTGCTGTTGATCGTCGAATCGGCGCGCGGGCTTGTGGCGCTGGAAGAGATCATCCGCGCCACGCACCGCACCTCGGCGCTGATCTTCGGCGCTGAGGACTATGCGGGGGATATCGGCGCAGTCCGGACGAAACACGGCATGGAGGTCCTGTACGCCCGCAGCCGGGTCGTCGCCTATGCGAAGGCGTTCGGTCTGCAGGCGATCGATATCGTGTACCCGGATTTCCGCAACACGATCGGCTTCCACGCCGACGCCCTCCAGGGTCTCGTCCTCGGCTACACCGGCAAGCAGCTGATCCACCCGGACCAGGTCCCCCTCATCCATTCCGTCTACGCTCCGAAAGACGACGAGATTGCCCGAGCCCGCCGGATCGTCGAAGCCTACGAGGCCCACCAGGCCGAAGGCGCCGGGGCGTTTGCGCTCGACGGCAAAATGGTCGATGCGCCGGTGGTAAAGCAGGCGGAGTTGGTGCTGACGCGCGCGCGAGCTGCGGGGAAATTATCGTAATGGATGCCGGTCCGATTCGGTAGGGGCGTGATTCCATTCCCCATCCTGTTAGAATCCCAGGCATGACCGTGATCACCGTTTTCGTCTCAGATCTATTCTTCCTATCGCGCCTTGAAAGCGTCTCAGAAACCCTGGGCCTAGACCTGGTCACAATCGAATCCCCCGCCGACCTCGTGCCCCGCGGCCCCGCGACCGATCCCGACCAGCCCGGCGAGGCCCTCACCGGGGTCGACGGCGCGCTCATCCGGCTGCTCTCCATCGACCGGCCCGGGCTGCTGGTCTTCGATCTCAACCACGACGGCGTCCCCTGGCGGCGCTGGATTGCGCTGGTCAAATCCTCTTCCGCCACGCGGCGCATCCCGATCCTGGCCTTCGGCTCGCACATGGACGTCGAGACCATGACCGCCGCCCGCGAGGCCGGGGCCGACGCGGTCGTCGCCCGGTCGCGGTTCACCAGTGAACTGCCGCACCTGATCGGAAAGCACCTGGTGCGCCCCGACACGGACGCCATCGCCGCCGCCTGCACCGGACCGATTTCCGAACTGGCCCGGGAGGGGATCGCCCTGTTCAACGGCGGGGAGTATTTCGAAGCCCACGAAGTGCTCGAGGACGCCTGGAACGAGGACGAATCGGCCGCCCGAGAACTCTACCGGGCGATCCTGCAGATCGCCGTGGCCTACCTGCAGATCGAGCGCCGCAACTACCGCGGCGCGGTCAAGATGCTCCTGCGCGTGCGCCAGTGGATCGACCCGCTCCCGGACCGCTGCCGCGGCGTCGACGTGGCCGGCCTGTGGGCCGATGCGCTGGCTGTCGAAGCCGAGCTGCTGCGGCTGGGGGAGGAACGGATCGGCGAGCTGGATACCGATCGTTTCCAGCCGGTGCGAATCCTGGACTGATTGACAGAAAAAATTGAGCGGCGATGCCGGGCACAGCCCGGCATCGCCGCTCAATTTTTCCGGATAATCCGACCAAACGTCGGGCCCGGCGGGGGCGGCACGCGGGCTGCCTCTTCGGGGGTCGCTGCCCGACGGCGTTCCAGCTCGAGCAGCAGGCTCCGCTCGCCCATTTTCATCGCCCAGACGTGGTTGGCCGAAAAGACCGGTTTGAGCAGGAACGACAGCCGCCGGAGCAGCGGTTTGCCGGCCCGGATTTTCCAGTCGTAGGTCGCCAGGACGCCATCCCCCTCGGGTTCGAACGTCCAAACCCCCCTCCCGATGAAATCCCCCCGGGCTTCAAGTGCATAGCCGTGCGGCATGTTCGTCCCGGTGACCCGGAACTGCCAGCGCAGGGTGTACGGCAGCCAGCCCTTGGTGTACAGGTCGACAACCTTCCCGATCCCGGTCTCCGGATCGCCCGGTTCGAGCTCCTTCACGTCCAGGTAGACTGAAGGCCACCAGCGCGCCAGGTCGGAAGCGTTGCCGAGCACGTCGGAAACCTCCTCGACGGTCGTGGCCGAAAGATGCCAGCGGGTGATGAAATGGTAGTCGGCGGCGGCCATGTTCCCTCGGCTTTGTTGGAATCAACTCTCCTGCGCCGGTTTCGCTTTGCCCCGGTTGCGCAGCCGCTTGATCCCGGCCCAGGCCAGCCGCAGCGGGATGTAGATGACCAGCAGCACCGGCAGGAGCCACAGGACGATCCAGAGCAAGACTTCGGCGATCGACTGCAGCGTGTTGATCAGCGCCTGGATGGCGTCCTTGGCCACCCCGGCCGGCTCCCAGCCGCCGATCGTCAGCGGCTGGACGGCCTCATCGGCCACGATCGAGACATAGATGGCCGAAAATGCCGCCGACTGCTCGAAGTAGGTGATCTGGCCCTTGATCACCTCGATCTGCTCGCGGATATAGATCAGCTGGTTGTACACGTTCAGCACGTCTTCGGTGTCCGTGGCTTCTTCCATGATCCGTTGGAGCTCCGCTTCGGCTGCTTCCAGGTTGGTCAGGCGGGACTGCAGGTCGACGTACTGCTGGGTGACGTCCTGGCCCGTGACCGATTCGCTGAGCACCTGGCCTGCGCCGTCCTTGATCCGGATGAGCGCCTCATCGAAACGCTCGGCCGGGACGCGGATCGTGACATCCGCCTGGGGAACTTCCGCTCCGCTGGCGAGGGTCCGGTAGTACAGCCGGGAAGAGACGACAAACCCGCCCATCTCCTCGGCCATCGACATCACCTCGGCCAGGTCGGTCTCCGGGTTGTCGACCGCGATCGAGAGCTCGCCGTTCTTGATCACCAGGCGCTCGATGCCGGTTTCACCGGAGGTCGAGACGCCCTGCTCGGCGGTGTCCCGGGCGATATCGGGTGCGGGTTGGAATGACGCGTCGCCGTCGAAGCCGCCGCCCTCCGCAGAACCGGGTTCCTCCATGGGAGCCAGAGCTGAAGGTGCGGCAGCCGAGCAGGCGGCCAGGACGAGCATCAGGGGGAGGAATAAGTGAAGAAAGGTTTTTTTGTGCATGGCGTTCTCCGTTTGGATGGATTCGAGTTGCAGTCACCACTATAACGCAACGCCCCCTTGAATGGTTCCAAGACAGGTGCGGCGGATGGGAGGGGCGCGGCAGAACTCCCGCCGCGCCCCTCCCATCCGCCGCACCTTACCACCCCTCTGCCAACCGCTTGATGTGCTTGGCGGGCAGGTCGTGCGCCCGCATCCGCTCCTGCACGGCGGCGACGTCGTAGGCCACCCGCCGGTAGTCCCAGCGGTCGCCGGTCGTGTCGTAGATCGCGTAGGCGGCCCGGGGGTCCCGATCTCGAGGCTGGCCGACCGAGCCGGGGTTGATCATCAGCCGCGGCGCCAGTTCGAACGCCTCGGGCTCCGCCAGGACGTGCAGCTCGGCGTAGCCGTTCTTGAGGCGGAAGACGGTCGGGATGTGGGTGTGGCCGAAGAACGAGAATTCGGTATCGAAAAAGGCGAAGTTTTGCGTCGCCGTGTAAGGATGAAGGAGGTATTCGTGGGTCGGGGCGCGTGGGCTGCCGTGGACGACGGTGACCCGGTCGACGGCCAGGTGAGTCGGGATGTCGGCCAAAAAGGCCAGGTTTTCATCCGACACCGCGCCCCGGGTCCACTCGATCGAGAGCCGTGCGTCCGGGTTGAACGCCTGTGCGTCGATCTCGCCGATCGCGGCGGCGTCGTGGTTGCCCAGCACGCAGACCAGTCCGGGCAGGGCGCGGACCGCTTCCAGGCATTCGTTCGGATCCGGCCCATATCCGACGAGGTCGCCCAGGCACCAGGCGGAGTCGAATTTGCCCGCGTCCGCCAGGACGGCCTCGAGCGCGGTCAGATTGGCGTGGATGTCGGAGAGGACCAGGATGCGCATGGAGCGGGAGAAGGCGGGGAAGCGGTTTCAGCCGGTGTCTTTCCGGAGATCCTCCGGCCCGAACGATGCCGGGAGCAGCGCCCGGACGTTCGTTTCCTGCAGGATCCGCCCGGTCTCGTCTCCGATCAGGACGGCGGCGTCCAGTCCAAACTCGGCCAGCACCTGGCGGCAGGCCCCGCAGGGACTTCCGCCGTTGTGGGTCACCACGGCGATCGCCGAAAACCGGCGTTCCCCTTCCGAGACGGCCTTGAAAACAGCCGTCCGTTCGGCGCACATCCCGGTCGGGTAGGCCGCGTTTTCGACGTTGACGCCCGTGAAGATCCGGCCGCCCTCGGTCAGCAGCGCCGCGCCGACCGGGTAGCGGGAATAAGGGGCATAGGCGTATGGTTGTGCATCCAGGGCGGCCTGCACCAGGGTGCGTTTGGTATCGTTATCCAAATTCAAGAGGATACAGCCTGTTCTTCGGCCGCGGCCCGCACCGCACGGACCTTGCGGATCCGGCGCCCGGTCACCTGCTCGATGGTGAATAGTATATCATCCGTCTCCGTGCTCTCCCCCGTTCGGGGAATGCGACCAAACCAGGAATACAGCAGCCCGCCCAACGTGTCGGCCGATTCCTTCGGCAGGTCGGTCCCCATGACCTGGTTGAAGGCATTGATGTCGATCTTGGCCTGGAACAGGTACTCGTGTTCGCCGATCTGCTGGAACAACAGCTCCTCGGCCTCGTCATACTCGTCCCGGATCTCCCCGACGATCTCTTCGACGATGTCCTCCAGCGTGGCGATCCCGGCGACCCCGCCGTATTCGTCCACGACGATGGCGATGTGGTTCCGCTCGTTCTGCATCTCGGTCAGCAGTTCGCCGACTTTCTTGGTCTCGGGGACGAAATAAGCCGGCCGGAGCACCTCGGTCAGGTCTTCGGGCGACTGGTCATCCCGGTAGAGGCGCAGGAGGTCCTTGATATACAGCACGCCGGCGATGTTATCGATGTGGTCCCGGTAGACGGGGACGCGCGAGTAACCCGATTCGAGCATCCGGTCGATCGCAACGAGCAGCGGAGTTTTCAGGTTCAGCGCCAGCAGATCGATTCTCGGTATCATGATCTCGCGCACCAGCGTGTCTTTGAACAGGAAGATCGAATTGATCATCTCCCGCTCTTCCACCTCGAGAACGCCCTCGCGCTGGCCTGCGTCGAGGATCCGGTTCAGTTCATCCTCCGTGACGCGGAAAAGGCGGTTGGGCTGCACAGGGAGCAGACGGGCGACCAACAGCGGCAGGGAGATCACCGGATAGGCCAGCAACCGGAACGCCCGAGCGAATCCGGCAAGCCGGACAGCATACTTTTCCGGGTTGAGGAGCACGAATGCCTCGACGGCCTGTTCGAGGGCGGCCGCTATGATCCCGATCGCGAGCAGCAGGACGATGAGCGTCGAAAGCGAGACGTCGCCGCCGGTCGCCACCAGGTACTGGATTGCGACCAGGCCGGCAAGCAGGAAGCGCAGGACGACATGGCCGGTCTGAAGCGAGTAGACCAGCCTGGTGCGGTCGGCGAGCAAAGCCCGCGCCTGGGCTCGGGCTTTGCGGCGAGTTTGCGCGTCGGCCAGCTTTTCGAGCCGGCTGTTGGCAAAACCGATTTTAGCAGCGGTCAGGACCAGGTCGAGCAGGAGGAACAGCAGGAGGATCAGAAGGTTGGTCTGGGGAGTGATCACTTTTTGGGATTAGTCTTCAGGGTTCTCCGCGCCGGCCGGTATCTTGTGAGTAGCGGCGCGCCGGCGAGCGAGGAATGCCTCCGCTTCTCTTAAATGTTCGGGCGTGTTGATCCCGATCGCTTCGGCGGGATCGCGAACGAGGACGGCCTGCACCGGGTGTCCTTGCGATACGGCAATCTCAACCAGATCGGTCAGATAAAATTCCCCGATCGGCGAAGGCTGGATTCGGCCAAGCGCCTCCCAGACCCAGTCATCCGACAGCGCGTAGCCGCTGACATTCAGTTCCCGGATCGCCAGCTGTTCGGGCGAGGCAACGGCTTCCTCCACGATCGCCCGCACGGCGCCGTCCGGACCGCGCACGACCCGCCCGAAGCCGCGCGGGTCGTCGGCGATCACGCTGAGCATTGTCAGCGGCCCGCCGGAGCGGGTGTGGGAATCGAGAAGATCCTCAAACGTTTCGGGGGAGATCAGGGGCATATCGCCGAAGGCCACCAGGATCGTGTCCGTCCGGTTCCTGAGCAGTGGTTCGGCCTGCAGGAGCGCGTGGCCGGTGCCTTTCTGTTCGGTCTGGACCACGAACCGGGCCCTGCCGTCCAGCGCGGCGCGGACCTGCTCGGCCCGGTAGCCCACGACGACGATTGGCAGCCGCCCTGTCACCGCTGCAGCCGCTCGGACGGAATAGGAGACCATCGGCTCACCGAGCAGCGGGTGCATGACCTTGGGCTGTGCCGACTGCATCCGGGTGCCCCGGCCTGCGGCCAGGATGACCGCCGTCGTCTTCATCTGAAAAGAAGGGGGTTGGAACTGAGAGGGTCGTCTTCGGAGGGAGCGTTCATAGGACGGGCCGGACGGGCACGGCGGCGTGTCCCGGTTCTGCGCCTGGCATTACCCCGCCGTGCCCCTCCCAGCCGGGGCGCCTGGACTCGAACCAGGATCAACGGATCCAAAGTCCGCTGTGCTACCATTGCACCACGCCCCATTTGCCCGCGAATTGTATCATAACGTGAGATCAGGATCGGCCGGAACAGCACGAGGGTTGCCGACGTTGTGCCCCGGCAACCCCCGGGCTGTTCCGGCTATCGAACATCATCCTCCGGGGCGAGACCGAGGCGCAGGGCCTGCTCATAGGAGAGTGCATCGGCGGAGATCTCTCCGGCGCCGGTGCTTTCTTCCTCCGGCTCCCAGAACACATCCGCTTCTGCGCGGATCTCTTCCGGGACCCTGCCGGAGAGCAGCGATTCCAGCGCGTCATCCGTAGTCTCTGGTTCGGGCTCGAAGGCATCTTCGACAGGCGTCAGGAACGGTGGAATGGGGAGCGGTTCATCGACAGAGAGCGGGATGCCGAGGTTCGCCAGGATGGCCGAGACATCCATCCTGGCCCGTTCGAAACCGAGATGAATGGCGGCGGTCGTGCGGCCGGCGTTCGACCGGGGGACGACGGCGACCAGGCTGTAGGCCGTCCCGACCGGCGCCATCACCAGGTCGTAGCGCTCGCCGTCGAAGAAATAAAGGTTATCGGTGCGGCTGCGGCCGATTAATTGGGAGACCTTCAGACCGGCGCTGGAGGCGGACATGAGGGCGGGCAGCACCAAATCTTCCAGCTCGGTATCCGCGAGCGATCCTGCCCGCACGAGGACCTCGCCGCTGTCGTTCAGCAGGAAGACGGTGTCCGCTTCCAGGTCGCGGCGGAATTGTGCCAGCCGGTCGGAGATGCCCTTCTCGGGTGCAGGCTCCTGCTCGATCTCCGGCGGGGCGACAGGGGCCGAGACGGTCAGGTCCAGGATCTGCTCGACGGATGCCAGGAAATCGGCGATCTCGATCGGTTTGATGAAGAACCCGTCGGCCCCGGCATTGGCCGCCGATGCGCGCGTTTTCGGATCCTGTACGCCGGTCATCAGGATCGTCTTGACCTGCGGCTGAAGCACCCGGATGCGGGTGTAAAGCTCCAGCCCGCTCATCCCCGGCAGGCGGATATCGGCGATCAGCAGGTCGACGTGGTTCAGGCGCGCTTCGAGCAGCGCCTCCTCTCCGGAAAGCACGCCGGTGATGACGAAACGTTGGCCGATCGATGCGAGCGCCGACTCCAGGAGCCGGATCACCTCGCGCTGGTCATCTACGATGAGGATGGAATGAGACATGATCCTGGAAAACCGAATGGCGCCCCCGGGGTCTTCTCGGCCGCGCCATTCGGTTTTCCAATTATTCCACTCGCCAGCAGGCCACCCAGTGGCCCGGGACGGCTTCTTTGAATTCCGGCTCATCGGTCGCACAGTGGTCCATGGCGACCGGGCAGCGCGGGTGGAAGCGGCATCCCGTCGGGGGGTTCAACGGGCTGGGAACGTCCCCCTTCAAGATGATCCGCTCCCGTCGAATGGTCGGATCGGGGATCGGGATCGCCGACATCAGCGCCTGGGTGTAGGGATGCAGCGGGTTGGAGAACATCTCATCGCGGGGCGCCATCTCGACGAGCTTCCCCAGGTACATGACGGCGACCCGGTCGCAAATGTGTTCGACGACCGAAAGGTTGTGAGCGATGAACAGATAGGTCAGCCCGAAATCGTTCTGCAGGTCGTCCAAAATATTGAGCACCTGCGACTGGATCGAAACGTCCAGCGCCGAAACCGGTTCGTCGCAGACGATGAACTTCGGCTGCAACGCCAGCGCTCGGGCGATCCCGATCCGCTGGCGCTGGCCGCCGGAAAACTCATGCGGGTAGCGCCGGGCGTGGTAGTCCTCCAGCCCGACCTTGCGGAGCATATTGATGACGACCTCGAACCGCTCCTTGGGTGAGCCGATGTTGTGGATCTTGAGACCCTCGGCGATCGATTCGCCGATCGGCATGCGGGGATCGAGCGAGGCGTAAGGGTCCTGGAAGATGATCTGCATGTGCCGGCGCATGATTTTTAGCTCGTGGCGCCGCAGATTAAAAACATCGACTCCGTCGAGCACGACCTTGCCGTCGGTCGGCTCGATCAGCCGCAGCATGGTCCGCCCGACCGTCGTTTTCCCGCAGCCCGATTCGCCGACCAGTCCGAGGGTCTCCCCTTTGTGGACGTGGAACGAGACGTCGTCTACGGCCTGCACCCAGGCGACGATGCGCTGCAGCAATCCGCCGCGAACCGGGAAATATTTCACCAGGTTCTGTACATCGATCAGCCGCTCCCCGTTCCCGTTCATTGTGTTGATCTTATCGGTCATCCATTGCCTCTTTCAAAGGGAAGAATAATCAGATGCAAGCAGAGCTTCGCCTGCTTGCATCCCAGAATATCGCTTTCTATCTCAGTGGGGCCTTGTGCCCTTCGTGATCCTCGTAGAGCCAGCAGCGAACCTTGTGGTCCGGTCGCGCCAGCACCAGATCCGGCTCGATGGTTTCGCAGATCGTGAGTTTGTATTCGATTCGGGCCTTGCAGCGCGGGGCAAAGCGGCAGCCCGGCGGCAGGTTTACCAGGTTCGGAACCCCGCCGGGGATGACTTCGAGCCGTTCTTTGACCATGCCCAGGATCGGGATCGATGCGATCAGCCCCTGCGTGTAGGGGTGGAGCGGCTCGCCGAAGACGATCTTCACGTCCGCCTGCTCGACGATCCGGCCGGCGTACATGACGGCCACCCGGTCCGCCATCTCGGCGACCACACCCAGGTCATGGGTGATCAGGATCACGGAGGTGCCCATCCGCGCGCCCAAGTCGCGCATCAGGTCCAGGATCTGGGCCTGGATGGTCACGTCGAGCGCCGTGGTCGGTTCGTCGGCGATCAGCAGCTGGGGATTGAGCGCCAACGCCATCGCGATCATAACGCGCTGCGCCTGGCCGCCGGACATCTCATGCGGGAAAGCGTGCGCCTTGCTTTCCGGATCGGGGATCCCGACTAACCGGAGCAGCTCGACCGCCCGCTCCCAGGCCTCCTCCCTGCCCATGTCGCGGTGGATCTCGAGCACCTCGGCCACCTGGTCACCCACTTTGAAAACCGGGTTCAGGCTGGTCTGCGGCTGCTGGAAGATCATCGACATGCGGTTGCCGCGCATCTCGACCATCTCGGCTTCCGAAAGGTGGAGCAGGCTGCGGCCCTCAAAAGTGATCTCGCCATCCATGATCCGGCCGGGTATCCCGATCAGCCGCATGATGGAGAGCGAGGTCACGCTCTTTCCGCAGCCCGATTCGCCGACCAGGCCGAGCACCTCGCCGGGTGCGACGTAGAAATCGACACCGTCGACCGCTTTGACGACGCCGTCTTCCGTGAAAAAATAGGTTTTGAGATTCTTGACTTCCAGGAGTGCATTGGGGGCGGTATCGTTCACAGACTTCCTCTCGTAATTAAATAATCACCAGGTTGGATTTCCGGCGCTGGTGCCGGCCTATTGTAACACTTTCTTTAATGTATCACCTTCGGCAGGTGTTTGAAAAATTGGCAGGACAGGTGTGCGGCGGAGACCCGCCGCACACCTGTCCTGCCAATTTTTCAAGGGACCACCTCGACCGAAAGATTATGCATCAGACTGGTCCCGTTCGGGAAGACGTTGTTGAGGACTCCAAATGTGCCGCTTTCGACCTGGATGACGCCGTTCCCGTCTGAAGCGCGGGCGACGACGATGTGTTTTCCGGGCAGCGGGTCTTCCCAGGTCCAGTACCAGAGCGTCCAGACGCCTTCATCGGGGCCGCGCAGCGGCTCGGCCTGCATCCACGTTTCCCCGCCGTCAATGCTGACGTCCACATCGGTCACGCCGGATGAGTCGGAGAAGGCGAAGCCGCTGATCTGGAACGGCTGGTGCGCCGGGATATACTGGCGAAGCCTGGGGGTCTCGATCTTGGAGTTGATCTGGACGGTGGCCGCGTTCGACCAGCCTTTGTTCTCCCAGGTGCCCAGGCGATCGGTTTCGGAGGCCCGGATGGAGATCACCCATTTCGGCTGTTTTTGCCCGTAGACGCCGGGGAGCATCAGGCGGGCCGGGAAGCCGTGCTTGATCGGCAGAGGTTCGCCGTTCATTTCGAAGACGATCAGGCTGCGCTCGTCCATCGCCAGCTCGGTGCGGACGGTGGTCTCATAGTCGTCGGCCGCGAGCAATTGGAGGTAGGCGGCCTCCGGCTGGATGCCGGCTTCTTCGAGCAGCGCCCGCAGGGAGATCCCGGTCCAGGTGGCGTTGCCGATCAGCGTGCCGCCGACCGGGTTGCCGATGCACTCCAGGGTGCGCATCACCTTGGTGTTGGGCCGCCGCTTGAGATCGAACAGGCCCAGATCCATCGGGTTGTCGAACAGCCCGTTCAGGTTGACGCGCCAATCGAAGGTGTCCAGCTGCGGGAAACCGGCATAGCTCTGCTCGTAGAACCGGTCGATCGGGGTGATCCGGCCGGCAGCGAAATCGTCCGGCAGCTGCGGCATTCCGACCGGAAAAGACTCCGCCGTTGGTTCCGGGGGTGAAGTGGGTTGGACGAGATCGGGTTGCTCCGCTTCCGGAGTCGGCGTGTGGTCCGGTGCGGTCGCGGTTGCTGTGGGCGAATCGGCAGGCGCCGGCGAGCAGGATGCGAAGATCCAGGCGCCGGCGCCTAAGGAGAGCAGCTTCAGAACCTCGCGCCGCGTGAGCGGCGGGACAGGTATCGGCATGTGAGGACGGACTATTTCTTCAAGCGCGGATCGAGCGCATCGCGCAGACCGTCACCCACATAGTTGAACGCCAGGGTACATATGAAGATGGCCAACCCAGGGTAAAAGACCTTGGCAGGCTGTGTCCACATGTCGTTCTGGTATTCGTTGAGCATGTTGCCCCAGGTCGGGATCGGCGGTTGGATCCCGAAGCCCAGGAACGAAAGGGCGGATTCGAGGATGATCACCCCGCCGAGCGCCAGGGTCGCCGCCACGATGATCGGGGCCAGCGAGTTCGGGATCATGTGCCGGACGATGATCGAAAAATCGTTCATCCCCAGCGCCTTGGCGGCCTCGGCGAATTCCTGGTTGCGCAGCGAAAGGACCATCCCGCGCACCAGGTTCGTGTAGCCCATCCAGCCGAAGACGATCAGGATGATGGCGATGATCAGGGCGCTGTTCCATTCGCGCGGCAGGCTGTCGCTGATCGTGATGTTCCGCATCAGGGCGGAAAACGCCAGCAGCAGCGGTAGCAGCGGCAGGGTGATCAGGAATTCGACCACCCTCTGGATGACGTCATCCAGCCATCCGCCGTAATACCCGGAGATCCCGCCGACCACGACGCCGATCAGCAGGCTCACGATCACCACGACGAAGGCGACCATCAAGGAAATGCGCCCGGCGTAAAGCAGGCGACTGTAAACATCCCGGCCGATCTGGTCCGTGCCCATCAGGTGCACCGTCGAGGGCGGAGCATTGCGCAGAATTGCGCCGTTGTCGTCCTTGACGATCAGCAGGGGATCGTATGGGGCGGTCACGGGGGCGGAAAAGCAAGCGAGCGTGACCACGATCAGCGTGACCATTCCGGCAAGCGCCAGCTTGTGCTTCCGGAACCGCCTCCAGACGATCTGGGTGCGGGTCTCCTCCTCCATCGTCAATAGGGTTTCACTCTCAAGTTCGGCGACAGCCATCGTTCACTCCTTTCAGAACCGAATCAAAAATCGGAGAGGGCCGAATTTGGGGTCCGCCGAGCTACGCCCGGTGGACCCCAAATTCGGCAGCCTCTCAATGTCCGGATTGGTTCTCAGCTAAACCGGATCCGGGGATCGACGATCGTATACAGGATGTCACGGGACAGCGTGGCGATGACGACCAGGATCGCCGTGATCATCAAGAAAGCCATCACGACCGGCCAATCGTTCTGCCCCAGGGCGGCAAAGTAAAGGCTGCCCATCCCCGGGTAGCTGAAGATCGTCTCGGTCAGGATCGCCCCGCTGAAGATCCCGGCGATATCGAATACCAGGATCGTCACGATCGGGATCAGGGCATTGCGCAGGGCGTGCTTGATGATGACGACCCGTTCGATCAAGCCTTTGGCCCGGGCGGTGCGGACGTAGTCCTGCCGCAGCACTTCCAGCATCGAGGAGCGGGAGTAGCGGCTCCAGCTCGCCAGGTAGAGCAGGCTGAGCACCAAAGTTGGCATCAGCAAGTGGATCGACCGGTCGACGAAGCTGCCCGGCGTGGCGCCCAGGGCGGCCAGCAGGCTGCCCGGCTGCGGTGTCCGCACCGAAGACACCCCGCCGGTCGGCAGGAAGGGCAGACCCCAGTTGTTGAACATGACCGAGAACAGCAGGATCATCATCAGGCCAAACCAGAACACGGGCATCGCCGAGCCGAAGAACGAGAAGGTCGTCACGGCGTAGTCGACGCGGCTGTACTGGTGGATCGCCGAGTAGATGCCGATCGGGATCCCGACCAGGATCGAAATCAGGGTGGCCATCGACATCAGGATGATCGTGTTCCCCAGACGGCTCATGATCAGGCTGGAAACCGGCTGAGAAGGGGACAGCCGCCAGGATTTGCCGAAGTCCAGCCGGGCGACTCCGAACGAGCCGTTGGTGTTCGGGTCGGTGTAGTACCCGCCGTATTTGCCGAGCAGCCCATCGCTGCCGGTCAGCCAGCCGATATTCAGCCATGTACCGGTCTCCGGCCGCGAGGACACCTCAAATTCAGGGAAAAAGAACTCGGTCTGCGGGGTGTGCTGGAGGGCGAATTTGACGCCGGCAACGTTCTCGATCACGACCAGGTTTCCTTCCTGGTAGACCATGACGCCGTTGATGATCACCTCCGGCGGCATCTCCTGACCGGGTTTCGGTTTCACCCAGACCTTATCCACCCGGAAAGACTGCAGCTCCTGGACGCGCGTCTCCTGGCCGGTCGGCGTCTCGATCACGTAATTGACGTTCATGAGCCCGGTTTCCTCTCCCACGACCCAGAGCTGGTAGCCCGGGTTGTAGTGGGCGGTGCCCGGATCGACCCAGAAGCGGTAGGTGTCCGACTGGATGGTGACCTCGCCGGTGTCCCGGTCGGTTCTGACGATCGGGTTGCCGTCGCGACCGGTCTTGTCCTGGACGAACCGCCCGATGCCTAGGTACATCCAATCCGCTCCCAGCCAGTCGGTTCCGAGCATCCAGGTGACGTATCGGAGCGCCAACGGCTTGTCGAGGCCGAGGTAGGACTTCAGCCGGGCGATGTCGGCGTCGCTGACGCGGGTCTTGGCGTCCCCGGCGCCGGCCAGGCGGATCCCGGAAAGCGGGCCGCCCGGAGCGACGTTCAAAAGGACGTAGATGGCGATCGTGGACAGGAAGACGACGAGCATCATCTGGAATAAGCGGCGGATGAGATAATTTGTCATGAGTTGGCTCCTTTACTGCGGGTTGGCGCTACAGTTTATCTACCACCCAGCGCCGAAAAGGTTCAATATAAATACAAAGGAGAGGTGAATTTGGAGCAGGTGTGCCGGGCGCAGCCCGGCACACCTGCTCCAAATTCACCTTCATTATACTCAGTCACTCCAACAAAACCAGCGGGATTTTCCGCAGCGGGTGGGGCACGATCTGGACGTTTACCCCGTAAGCATCGGCCAGGTTCACCCGGGTGAGCACTTCCTCCGGTGTCCCGTCCGCCCGGATCTCGCCGGCGGCGAGCAGGAGGATCCGGTCCGCATAGGCGGCGGCCTGGTTCAGATCGTGCATGACCATCAGGACCGCCAGGTCTTTCTCCGACGACAGGCGGGTGACCTGTCTGAAAATGGCTGCCTGGTGGGCCAGGTCGAGGTGCGCCGCCGGTTCGTCCAGGAGCAGGATCGGCGCGCGCGCAGCCAGTGCTCGGGCCAGGAGGACGCGCTGGTGCTCGCCGCCGGAAAGTTCCGAGACCACCCGCTCTCGCAGCCCGGTCAGCCCCGTCTCAGCCAGGGCCGTTTCGACGGCTTCCAGATCGCCCGGCCCGGCCCGGCCGAGCCAGCCCAGATAGGGAGTCCGGCCGAGGAGGACGGTCTGCTCGACGGTGAAAGCCGGCGGCAGATGGCCGCCCTGCGGCACCACCGCGATCCGCCGCGCCCGCTCCGGCCCCGATAGACTCTCGAGCGGCCGCCCGTCCAGCGTCAACCGCCCGGCCCGTACCGGGACCGCGCCGCTGATCGCCTTGACCAGCGTCGATTTACCGGCCCCGTTCGGACCGATGACGGCCGCGATTTCCCCCGGCCGGAGGGCCAGGCTGACGCTTTGCAGCGCGGGGTGCCGCCCGTAATAAACCGTCAGGTTGTGGATCTCGAGCATCACCAGTACGCCCGGCGGCGCGCCTGCCGGAGCAGCCAGAGGAAGAATGGTGCGCCGGCCAGGGCCGTCACGATCCCGACCGGGAGGGTCTGTGGGGCCAGGACGACCCGGGCGGCGAGGTCCGAAAGCAGCAGGGCGGTCGATCCGCCGAGCATGGCGAGCGGGATCAGCCGGCGGTAGTCTTCGCCCCAGACCAGGCGGACGATGTGCGGGACGACCAGGCCGATAAACCCGATGATCCCTGAAAATGCGACCGCGGCGGCCGTCGTCAGCGAGGCGGCGACAATGATGAGGCCCTTGGCGCGGCCCACCGGCAGACCGAGCTGCCCGGCCTGTTCCTCCCCGAACTGCAAGACGTTGAGGGCATGCCCCGCCGAGAGCAGGCCGGCCATCCCGACCAGCAGATACGGGGCCACGGCGAACACCGGCGGCCAGCCCGCCGCCGGGGACCCGCCCAGCAGCCAGGCGATCGCCCGGCGCAGCTCGTCCTCAGAGCGGAGCATTAAATAGGAGGTCACGGCGCTTGTGAAGGCGGAGATCGCGACCCCGGCCAGGATCAGGGTCGTCACCGGGAGCGTTCGGCCTGTCCGGGAGAGCGAGTAGACCAGCAGGACGGTCGCCAGCCCACCCAGGAACGCGGCCGCCGGGACGGAAAGATAACCGCCCCAGGTGACCGGCCAGCGGCCGGTCAGCGCCAGGACGGCGCCCAGACCGGCCCCCGAGGCGACCCCGATCAGGTACGGATCGGCCAGCGGGTTGCGGAACAGCCCCTGGTAGGCCGCACCGCTCCCGCCAAGTGCCGCACCCGTCAGCAGCACCAGGGCAGTGTGCGGTATCCGGACGTCGAACAGGATGGCGGCGAAGGACGCCGGCCAGTCCGCCCCGGAACCCGCGCCGAGCACCCGCTCCGCCAACATCCGGGCCAGCGTCTCCGGCGGGATGAACACCGACCCGACGGCGATGCTGAGGATGACGGCGAAAATTAAGAAGGCCAGGTTGGCCAGGAATGGGTGGCGCTGCAGCATGGTGAGAGGAAGTCCGGCAAAAACGGGGGTGAGCGGGTTTCACCCGCTCACCCCCGTTTTTTGCCGCTGTTTATTCGAACAGCTCGGGGTGAAACAACTGCGCCAGCGCCTCCAACCCGTCCACCAGCCGCGGGCCGGGGCGGCTGACCAGGTTGTCGTCGAAGGCGTAGACGCGGCCGGTCACAACGGCGGTGATGGCGCCCCAGCCGGGGCGCGCGGCGACGTCCTCCGGTGTCAGCCCGGACCAGACGGCGTCGCCCATCAGGATGATGTCCGGGTCGCTGGCGATCAGGTCTTCGGCGCTGATCTGAGCCCAGGGCTCCATCAGTACGGCGCCCAGGTTTTCGCCGCCGGCCATTTTGATCAAGGTGTCGATGAATGTGCCCGGCCCGGTTGTCCAGGGGGCGTTTGGGTCGGTGCTGTCGAGCTGGTAAAAGACCAGCGGCGTCGTCTCCGCGGCGGAAACGTTCTGCATGACGGCGGCGACCCGGGACTGCAGATCGGCTGCCAGCGCTTTCGCTTCGGCGGTGCGGCCGGTCAGCGCACCTGCGACGAGGACGTTCTCGTACAGATCGGCGAACTCGAGCGGGTTCGGGAGGACGAAGACGGTCAGCCCCAGGCGCTCGAGGGCTTCGTTCTGCTCGGGGGCGATGATGTCGGCGGAGAGGACGAGATCGGGATCGAGGCTCAGCAATGTCTCGGTGTCGATCTCGCCGAACCCGCCGCCGATGTCGGTCGCGGAGAGGGCCGCTTCGGGGTAGTCCGAGAACGAATCCCGCCCGACGACCTGCGCGCCGGCGCCGACGGCGAAGAGCAATTCGGTGTTGGATGGGGCGAGGGAGACGATCCGACCGGCCGGGGCGTCAAGGGTGATCTCGGCTCCTCGGCCGTCGGTCAAAACGATCGCAACGGGTTCGGGTGCAGCTTCGGTCGCCGTCGCTGCCCGGGTCGCCCCGACCGGCTCCGGGGTGGCCGCCGGTCCGGCCGGCCGGCAGGCGCTGAGCAGAAAGATGACGGAAAGTACGAGGGTTGTCCGGAATTTGCGGTTCATCGAACGGTCCTCCAGAACGGATGCGGGGCAGGGTTTGCCCGGGTCGCCGCCGTGTCTCGCAGGAGCGATTAAGCAAAAACCCCCGCCATAGGGCAGGGGAGGGGACCAGGGAACCGGCGAGGCCGTTGCCATGTTCCACCTCCTTACCGCGAGGAAATGTGAACCGGGCATGGCGGGCGACCTGGCTTGTTGGTTTGCTGGTTTGCTGGTTGGCTGGTTGGCTGGTTCATTTTGAACCAGCCAACCAGCAAACAAACCCACAGTTGCGGGACAGCGCCGGACTTCGTTCGTTGGACGAACGGCACCGGCTTCGCCGGCGGATCGGAGGCCGTTGGAGCCTACCGGTCCGCCGCCTTCCCATCCGGGGGAGAGGCGTCCATGACCGTGCGGGAATTGTACCGCACTTTGCACCTTGCACATCGAACCAGCGATGTGCAAAGTGCAAAGTGCAATTTATAACGGGTCATTTGTCACGACATAATTGGGACATTGGACCTTCTTGTCGAAGGGAACCTTAAGATAAAATGAGAGCGTAATTCACCGCCTGCGGTTTGAAAGCACTCCTTTTTTTGAGGAGGAAGGAAAGATGACAAAATTTAGACGGGCCCTGTCGTTCCTATTGATCATCACCGGCGTGCTGCTGGTCATCGCCGGTTGTTCGCCCGAACCGATCCAGGTGACCGTCCCGGTCATCGAGACGGTCCAGGTGGTCGTGACCGAGATCGTCACCGAGGAGATCATCGTCGAGGTGACCCCGACCGGTCCGGAGGTGCCCTATCTTGAACTTTGGGCAACTTCCGGTCACGCCGATGCGAGTGCGGATGCCTTCCGGCACTGGGATGAAGAAGATCCGGCCGGGGTCCCGGCGCGCTGTGCAGCCTGCCACACCCCGGACGGCTACCAGGACTTTATCGGGGCTGACGGTACGGAACCCGGCGTCATCGATGCGGAAACGCACATGGTCGCCGACGAGGGGATCACCTGCGTGGCCTGCCACAACGACGTCACCGCGAATATGACCAGCGTCGTGATGCCCTCCGGGGTCGAGCTGGTCGGGTTGGGGGATGAATCCCGGTGCATGGTCTGCCACCAGGGCCGCAGTTCCGGTCTGACCGTGGCGGCCTCGATCGAATCCGCCGGGGCCGGCGACGACGAAGTCAGCGAAAACCTGGGCTTCATAAACATCCACTACTACGCCGCCGCGGCGACCAAGTACGGCAACGTCGCCGAGGGCGGTTACGAATACGAGGGCAAGACCTACGACGGTTTCTTCGCACACGTCGACGGCTTTACCAGCTGCATCGGCTGCCATGATCCGCACACGCTCGAGATCAAGGTGACCGAGTGCCAGGCCTGTCACGAAGACGTCGAGACGGCCGAAGATTTCAAGGACGTTCGCTATATCGGCTCGCTGGTCGACTACGACGGCGACGGAGATATGGACGAAGGCATCCACTACGAGATCGCCGGTCTGCAGGAGATCCTCTACGCGGCGATGCAGGTTTACGCGGTGGACGTCGCCGGGTCGGAGCTGGTCTACGACTCGAGCCGGTACCCGTACATCTTCGACGGCGCCGGCGAGAACTTTGCGGCCTGGACGCCGCGCCTGGTCCGGGCGGCCTACAACTACCAGGTCTCCCTAAAGGACCCCGGCGCCTACGCCCACGGCGGGAAGTACATCATCCAGCTGCTCTACGACTCGATCGAGGACCTGGACGCCGGTCTGACCGCCGGGCTTACGCGGATCGATCACGGCCACTTCGCCGGCTCCGAAGCAGCCTTCCGCCATTGGGACGAGGACGGCTTCGTGCCGGCCTCCTGCAGCAAGTGCCATTCGGCCGACGGGCTGCCGCTGTTCTTCCAAGAGGGGGTCACGATCCGCCAGCCGGTCGCCAACGGCTTCCAGTGCGCCACCTGCCACAACGACCTGGAGACCTGGACCCGCTTCGAGGTCGCCTCGGTGACCTTCCCGAGCGGGACCAAGATCGAGATTGAAGAGGGCACGGAGGGCGGGCTGTGCATGACCTGCCACCAGGGCCGCTCGTCCAAGGCCTCGGTGGACAACGCCCTGGGCGATAACCCGGGCGACGTGGTCGTGGAAGGTTTGCGCTTCATCAACATCCACTACTTCGCCGCCGGGGCGACCCGCTACGGGACGGAAGTCCAGGGCGCTTACGAGTTCGACGGGAACCCGTACCTGGGCTACTTTGAGCACGTGCCCGCCGCCGACGACTGCACCGAATGTCACGACGCGCACACCCAGCAGGTCGACGTCCAGCTGTGTTCGAACTGCCACGAAGGCGTGGACACGATGGAAGCCCTGTCCGCCATCCGGACCAGCGAGACCGATTGGGACGGCGACGGGGATGCGACCGAGGGCCTGGCCCTCGAGATCGAGACGATGACGGCGGCGCTGTATGAAGCGATGCAGGCTTACGGCCTGGCCACCGAAGGTGTGGACGTCATCCTCTATGACGACCACCGCTACCCGTACTTCTTCGTCGACATCGACGGCCAGCCCGGCGACAGCTACTCGACCTGGACCCCGAACCTGCTGCGGGCGGCCTACAACTTCCAGTACGCTCAAAAGGACCCTGGCGCATACGCCCACAACGGGTTGTACGTGATCCAGATCCTGTACGACAGCATCGCAGCCCTGGGCGGGGACGTCTCGGCGATGACGCGTCCGGAGGTCCCGGCGCCCTAGGCTGATCGCCTCCGCTTGAAACAGACGGAAAAAGAATGGTGGGGGGTGCGTCAGCACGCCCCACCATTCTTTTTCCGATCTGTTATAATACGCCTTCTTGGGCGGTTAGCTCAGCTGGTTAGAGCGTTGCGTTGACATCGCAAAGGTCGTTGGTTCGAGTCCAATACCGCCCACAGGAAAAATGGTGCTTGGTACCTGGTGCTTAGCAAAGCGAAATAGATGAGAAGCGGCCGGTGACACCGGCCGCTTCTCTTTGATGCCTCCAGCGCGGCGTACGGCCGGATCCGGGACATCCTTGCAATCCGTGTCCCATCCTTGACGACTCCCCCACAAAAGGATATTATTTCCAAACCAACAGCACCGACCAGGACGAGTACCCCGCGGAACCCGACAGACAGGATGGAGGCCACCGGCTGAAAGCCTCCCACGGTCATCCCGGGCGGAAAACCCCCTGCGAGCCTGACCTTGAAAGGAGATCCCCTCTCCTACTAAGGGAAACGGTTAGCCCCGTTACCGGCTTCAATGAGATAACTGCACAGGTACCTGGTATCTGCAGTTAATTCGGGTGGAACCGCGTGAGCTTCAACTCCCGCCCCGGACACGGGTGCGGGAGTTTTTTGTTAACCCGCACCGCCGGGCACGGTGAATTGGCGAATTGGCGATTTGGCGAATCTTGTATGCGGGGAATTCGCCAATTCGCCATTTCGCCAATTCACCTAAAATTCAGGAGGTGCCGCAATGGCCGAAAACAAAGACATTCCCTATCCGGAATCGGATCTCTACAAGGTCCGCCATTCCGCAGCGCATATCATGGCGCAGGCTGTCACCGAGATGTTCGAGCCGGGTGAGGCCAAAGTCGCGATCGGGCCGCCGATCGAGGACGGCTTCTACTACGACTTCGAACTCCCGCGGCAGCTCACCCCGGACGATTTCCCGGCCATCGAAAAGCGGATGCGCCAGATCATCGCCGGGAGGCATCCGTTCGAGCGCAAGGTCGTTTCCGCCGAAGAAGCCAGGCGTGAATTCGACGGCCAGGCTTACAAGCTCGAGCTGATCGAAGGGCTGGCGGGCGGCGGGACGGATGAGTACGGGAACCCGATCGAAAGCGCCCCGGAGATCTCGTTCTACACGCACGACGTCTTCACGGACCTGTGCCGCGGCCCGCACGTCGAGCATACCGGGCAGATCAACCCGTCGGCCGTCAAGCTGATGAGCGTGGCCGGGGCCTACTGGCGCGGCGACGAGAAGCGCCCGATGCTCCTCCGCGTCTACGGGACGGCCTGGAAGACGGCCCAGGAGCTGGAGGAATATCTCTGGCGCCTGGAGGAGGCTCGCAAGCGCGACCACCGGGTGATCGGGAAGGAGCTGGGGTTGTTCTACTTCTCCGACGACGTCGGCCCCGGGCTGCCGCTGTTCACGCCCAGGGGCGAAATCCTGCGCCGGCTGATGGAGGACTACGTCCGCGACACGCAGACGAAATACGGCTTCGAGCACGTCTGGACGGGGCACATGGTCAAGGAAGACCTCTACCACCGCTCCGGGCACTATGACAATTACCGCGATTCGATGTTCCCGCCCATGGTGGACGGGGAGACCCGCTACCGGCTCAAGCCGATGAACTGCCCGAGCCACATGACGCTCTACAAGGAAATGGGCCGTCACTCCTACCGGGAGCTGCCGATGCGGTTCTCCGAGTTCGCCACGCTCTACCGCTATGAGAAAACGGGCGAGCTGAGCGGCCTGACGCGGGTCCGTGCCTTGACGCAGGACGACTGCCACACTTTCTGCACGGAGGACCAGATCGAGGCCGAGTTCTCGCTCTGTCTCCGGCTGATCCGGGAGGTGCTGGAGCGCTACCGGTTCACCGATTACAAGGTGCGGCTCTCGCTGCGCGGTGAGGGCGGCAAGTACGTCGACGACCCGGAGAAATGGGACAAAGCCGAGGCTGCGCTGCGGGCGGGGCTGGACCACAACGGGGTCGAGTACTTCACCGCCGCGGACGAGGCCGCCTTTTACGGGCCGAAGGCCGACTTCCTGGCGAAGGACGTGCTCGGCCGGGAGTGGCAACTCTCGACGATCCAGGTCGACTTTATCCAGCCGGCCCGGCTCGGGCTGAGCTATATCGGGGAGGACAACGCGGAGCACACGCCGGTCGTCATCCACCGCGCCGTGACGGGGACGACGGAGCGCTTCCTGGGCGTCCTGATCGAGCACTTCGCCGGGGCATTCCCGTTGTGGCTCTCGCCGGTGCAGGCCGTCGTGATCCCGATCGCCGACCGGCACGTCGACTATGCGGATGAGGTCGCCGGGCAGCTCAAGGCGGCCGGGTTCCGGGTCGAGGTCAACGCCGGCGGCGACCGGATGAACGCCAAGATCCGCGATGCGCAGAAGCAGAAGATCCCGTACATGCTTGTGGTGGGGGATCGCGAGCAGGAGGAACAGAAGGTCGCTCCGCGGCTGCGGTCCGAGGAGCAGCTGAATCCATTGTCCGTCCCGGAGCTGGTCGAGCGGATGAAGCTCGAGGTCGAAGAAGGAAGTTAATTAATTATGAACCACGCCATCTACCTATCCAATTACGGCAAAGCAATCAGCGCCCGCGCTCTGGCCGAACTGGCGCGGACCGCCGAGGATTCCGGCTGGGACGGCTTCTTCCTCTGGGACCATATCCTGGCCGGTCGCACCACCCGCAATCCGATGGTGGACCCCTGGGTCGCGCTGGCAGCGATGGCAACGGCCACAGAACGGATCAAACTCGGGACGATGGTCACCCCGCTGCCCCGCCGCCGGCCCTGGAAGCTGGCCCGCGAGACGGTCACCCTCGACCATCTCTCTGGCGGGCGGCTGATCCTGGGCGTCGGGCTGGGGACGCCGCCCCAGCCGGAGTTCGAGGCGTTTGGGGAGGAGAGTGATGTCCGGATCCGTGGCCGGAAGTTGGATGAGGGTCTGGAGATCCTGACCGCGCTCTGGAAAGGCGGGAAGTTTTCTTACGAGGGGGAGCACTACCGGCTGGACGAAATGTATTTTCGCCCGGCGTCCCTGCAGCAGCCGCGCATCCCGATCTGGGTCGCCGGGTACTGGCCGAACAAAGCCCCGTTTCGCCGGGCGGCGCGCTTCGATGGGGTCTTTCCGCTCACGCACCATGGGGGCATGACGCCGTCAGTCATTTTGAAGATTCGGGCATTTATCGCCGAGCAGCGCGGCGAGGAACGGCCGCTGGAAGTCGTCGTGCAGGGGATGACCCCAGGTGAGGATCCGGCCGCCGGCGCGGAGAAAGTGGACGCCTTCGCCGAAGCGGGGCTTACCTGGTGGCTGGAGAGCCTGTTCCCCCTGCGGGACAACTACGAGGCCCTGAAGAAACGCATCACTCAGGGGCCGCCGCGTGGCTGACGCCGACTCGCCGGAATTCTGGAGCGAGGCGTACCGGCGGGGGCTGACCGGCTGGGATTTGGGGCGGCCCACGCCGGTTTTTGAAAGGGTGGCG
>DATKDL010000030.1:0-18688 GCA_035512695.1 Anaerolineales bacterium
CTCCAGCGGAGCTGGAGCGGTCGCCCGTATCCCGGTTTTTCAATTTCAGACTCAGACAAACAGCGCAAACAAAACGGCCGCGACGATCAGCAGGAGAATGCCCCCCGCACCTACCAGGCCCAGGAACAGCCATGGCGAAAACCCGGCTTCCTTCTTCCGGACGCCGTCCTGATCCGGCTGAACGCCGGCCACCGGCCCCACCAGGATCTGTGACCGCCCGATCGCGATCCGATCCCCCGGGTTGATCCAGGTCGGACCGGTGCACCGGGCGTCGTTGACATACGTCCCATTGATGCTGTCCTGGTCGACGATGGCGAAGCCCTGGTCGTATTTATAGATCACGGCATGTAAACGGGAGATTTCGGCATCGAAAAGCTGAACCTCGTTCCCGTTCGCCCGGCCCAGGCGCGCCACCGACCCGATCGGGAAACGCTGCCCGGCGCCCGGACCCGATAGGACCTCCAGCACAATCCGGCTGTGGATGTAGGTGGGTTCGTGTTCGCCGGTTTCCGTTGGCACCAGTTGGCCGACCACCAGACCGCAGTTTCCGCAGAACTTGGCGCCGGGGACAATCGTCGACAGACAACGCACGCAATTCATGGCAGAAAGATCATATCACGGGGCCGTGGTTATTAACGTTCATTCTTCGTGACCCGGGGGGGGCAGCGGCTGAACGTATCGTGCGCCCATCACGATCAGGTTGTCTCCGTAGAGATAAAAGTAGACGAGCGAGCTGTTGTTGGTTTCGTCGAATTCGATAATGATGTTGTCCGGGTCGACGGTCGAACGGAGGGCGTAGAGGCCATCGGGGAGATCCGAGATATCGACATACTGGCCGCCGATGTGGGCTTCGTACGTATCGGTCCAGCCGGACGAGATCCCCTGCCGGCGCCAGGCGCAGCTGGTGTAGAACGGGTCGGAAACCTGCTCCTCGTCCAGGTCCGGGTGAGGATCGACGTCGATCAGGCAGTATCCGATCTTATCACTTGCGGCGACGATATCTCCCAACCGGCCGGTTTCAGCGACGCTGAGCACTTCATACAGGCCGAAACCTTCCCAATGCCAGTGCCCGTGCGCTTCGTGGAAATCAAATATGCCCGCCTCTTGAAGGATCGGGTCGCCCTCCATCGTGGGGATATACTGCCGGACTCGGACCGTGTTGGGCAGCGCGAAGGCGGTGGCGTGCACGTCCAGATCGCCTGGTCCGCTGTTCCAGATCGTATTGGCGAACCGCAGCCGCCGGATCCCGCTGCCGGGAAACAGCTGGAGCTGCAGATCGACCGGCGGCAGGGTGCGCAGGTCCGGCAGGATCAAGACGGGTTCGGCGGGATTCGCAGGGTTCAAGCGGTGTTCGCCCTGGCGCGCGGCGGGTGGGACCACGCCCGCGGTGACCAGTTCATCGATCTCGTCATTGGGAGTCGAAGCGGTGAGGAGCAGGAGGGAAAGGATCGCCAGGGAGATGCGGTTGAGCAAGGGATCACAATTTTCCAAGAGCCCCGCTCCGTAGTCCTCGTCTAGACGGCTGACTGCAGGCGCACATCGAGGGCCGGCGCCGCCACCAGCTCGAGGGTAGCCGAGGCCAGCATCACACGCTTTTCAGTTTCGGCGATAGCATCGAGAATGTACATAAAGAGTTCATCGTGGACGGAGCGGCGGTGTTTGACGTCCACCGGGTAGCGTAATGTGATCTGCATCCAGTTGTCGTTGGCGATCAGAAAGACGCGCGGTTCTACCGAGGCATGTTCGAGGGGATATTTGCGGCGCATCACGTCCCATTCCCGCGTCACATTTTCGATGGAAGCGCCAAGCACCGCATCGGCAGCCTTACGCATGATCTCGCGGGCCAGCTGATGATCGCTGCCATAGCGCACCGGGATGGAGATTTCGTCCCAAACAAAGGAAATTTCTTCAGTGTAGTTGAAGACCGGCTCCTTGAAAACAAAAGCGTTGGAGATGCGAACGATGCGCCCGTTGTACTGGTCGGCCTTGACCCACTCGCCGATCTCCATCAGTGTCGTTCGCAAAACCCCGATTTGAATGACATCGCCACGGATACCCCCCAACTGCACCCGGTCGCCAATAGCGTAAAATTGGCCGAAAGAGATCGCGATCCACCCGGCTAAACTGACGATCACTTCTTGCAGTGCAAAGGCAATCCCGGCACCGGCCACACCTAGCGTCACAGTCAAACCGGGAAGCTGGCCGCTGAAAATGATGAGCACTAGAGTCACCGCCGCCAGATAGCTCAGGAATCGGATACCCTGACTCACGCTGGAAGCCGTGCGCTTATCCAGGCTGTAGCGGGTAAGCCAGTGTTGCAGCCAGCGGGCCAACAAGCCGATGAAGAGAAAACCGATGACGAGCGTGATCAAACGGCCTACGAAAGGATCGAACAATAAGTCCATGATATTTTGAGGCATGTAGCCATCCAAGAGTTCTAAGAACTAATCCGAAAATTGGGGCCGCAAATTTGGATAGGTACTAAATCAAAACCTGCCTCCAACGGGTTGGCGTTGGAGGCAGGAAAAAGGCTGCGATTTCGGTTTTCTTAAACGGCGGCGGCCTCAGCATCTGCCAGGTCGGTCAACATAGGGCTATCCTTGCTTCCCACACCCGCGATTGCGCGGAGCGCAATCGCCTTGCGCTCCGCCAGAGGCCCTTGCACATAAACTGTTTGAAGCGTGAAGCCCAATACCCGCGCCTCGGCATCCAGCAGCACATCGCCCACTGTGCCGATCTTGGTCCCGCCTTCGGTCTGAATCTCGCGCCCGCGCAGATCGCTCAAGGTCACAAAAGTGTCTGCATCGGCAATGGTTTCCGGCCGCGCCACAGTGTCCGCGCCGGCAATCAACCAGGCATCCACGCCATAGACCTGAATGTCAGGGCGGGAAATCACCAAATCTTTCCGAGTAAAAAGCCCACCCTCGCTGCCAGCCACAACCGCCGTCACCTTGGTCAGTTCGCTGTCGAAATACATATCTTTGACCTCGCCCAGCTTCTCGCCATTGGTAATACTGATGAGCAACTTACCCTGATGTTCTCCTGCACTAGTCATAGCCTAACCTCCTCGTTAAACTAAGCCGTTTTGGGAAACGCATCTGTTTCTTTGGAAATTGAGGCAAAAGAACAGATCAAAATCGTCATCCAATCGGTAGAGATATATAGATTATAAAACCAAGAGCCAACCGGCACAAGCCCAGAAATCCAGGATGTGATTGACACGGATTTCCCTGAAATCGGTGGCCAATCGGTGTAAAATCGCCTCCGATGTCCATCCTCGTCATCAAACTCGGTACCAGCACGCTCACCGGTGGCACACCGAACCTCTCCCGACCGCGCATGGCCGACCTGGCCCGACAGATCGCGGAACTGCACCAGCGCGGTCGGCGGGTCGTCCTCGTCTCGTCCGGAGCGATTGCTGCAGGCCGTGAGCTGTTGGGCGACCCGGACCTGCCCAGGTCGATCCCCGCCAAGCAGATGCTGGCCGCCGTCGGGCAGCCGCGGCTGATGGAGCGCTGGACCGGTCTGTTCGGGATTTACGGCTTATTTGCCGCCCAGGTCCTGCTGACCCGGGCCGATCTGGACGCACGCCCCCGCTTTCTGAACGCCCGCAGCACCCTCTGGGCCCTCCTGGGCCGCGGCGTCCTGCCTGTCATCAACGAGAACGACACCGTCGCCACCGAAGAGATCCGCGTCGGCGACAACGACAACCTGTCCGCCCTGGTCGCCAACCTGGTCCACGCAGACCGGCTGATCCTGCTGACGGACCGCGACGGCCTCTTCACGGCCGACCCGCACCGGGACCCGAACGCCGCCCTGATCGAGCGAGTCGATGGCGGTGAAATCCCGCCCGAGCTCTGGGCGGCGGCCGGCGGGAGCGGGCGGCTCGGGGTCGGAGGTATGCGGACCAAGCTGGAAGCGGCCGAACTGGCCCGGCGGTCCGGCGCAAGCGTCGTGATCGCCCGAGGCGATCTCCCGGATGTCCTGCTCCGGCTGGATTCCGGGGAGCAGCTCGGCACCCTGTTCACACCGACCCTCTCGCCGCCCGAGAGTTTCAAACGCTTCGTCCTTTCCGGCGTCGCCGCCGGTGCGCTGACCGTCGACCGCGGCGCAGCGGAAGCTCTTCATCGCGGCGGGAGCCTGCTCCCGCCCGGGATCGTCCGCGTGGACGGCGTTTTCGGGCGCGGCGCAGCCGTGCGGGTGCTCGACCCACAAGGCGTCGAGATCGCCCGCGGTCTGGCCGGTTACACCGGCGAGGACTGCGCGCGGCTGGCCGGGCTGCAAAGCCGCGAGATCGAGGCGGCGCTGGGATACTATTACGGGGATGAAGTCATCCATAGGGATAATCTGGTTGTGTTGGCGAGGTAGTATTCCTCAGGAGAGTATCAGATGGATTTGAGCAAGATCGGCATGAATGCCAGGAAAGCCTTTCTGGCCTCCGCCGCCTGCAGCCCCATGCAGCGGGTCAAAGCCGTCAACCGGATCGCCGCCGGCCTGGAAGTGGACCGCGCGGCGATCCGGGCGGCGAATGAACGCGACATCTCGGCCGCCCTGGAGGCGGGGCTGACCCCGGCCCTGGTCGACCGGCTGACCCTGACCGACCGCCGGCTCGACGCCATGGCAGCCGATCTGCGTCGGCTGGCCGAACTGCCCGATCTCCTGGGCGAAACGATCGAAGCCCGCACCCTGCCGAACGGGCTGCGGGTCCGCAAGGTCCGTGTCCCGCTTGGAGTCATGGGCGTGATCTATGAGAGCCGCCCCAACGTGACCATCGATATCGCCGCCCTGGGCGTCAAGACCGGTAACGCCGCGATCCTGCGCGGCGGGAAAGAGACGATCCGCACCAATCGGGCGCTGATGGAAATCGTCCGGGGGGCGGTTCGGGCTGCCGGGCTGCCCGAACACACCGTCCAGTTCATCGACGACCCGGACCGGGCCCTGGTCGAAGCGCTGCTCCGCCTCAACCGCTACGTCGACTTCATCGTCCCGCGCGGCGGGAATGCCCTGCACGAGTTCTGCCGGGAGCGGGCCACGATCCCCGTCATCACCGGTGGGATCGGGATCTGCCATCTCTTTGTCGATGAAACAGCCGACCGGCCCGCCTCTCTCCGGCTGATCCACAACGCCAAGACCCAGCGGCCGAGCGTCTGCAACGCCCTCGATACGCTGCTGGTCCACGAGCGGATCGCAGCGGAATTCCTTCCCCAGGTGGTCGAAGCCCTCACCCCCGCCGGCGTGAGCTTTCGTGCGGACCCGGGCGCGGCCGCTTTCGCCGCCGGGGAGGCCGTCTTCCCGGCCGGACCGGATGATTTCGACACGGAATGGCTGTCGCTGGTCCTTGGGCTGAAGGTCGTTATGGGGCTGGAAGAGGCCGTCGAACACATCGCCCGGCACAGCACCCACCACTCGGATGGCATCCTGACCGCGGACGCCGGGAACGCGGCGCGGTTCGTGCAGGCGGTCGATTCCGCCGCCGTTTTCGTCAACGCCAGCACCCGTTTCAACGACGGGGCCCAGCTGGGCCTCGGTGCGGAGGTCGCCGTCAGCACCCAGCGGCTGCACGCCCGCGGCCCGATGGGCCTGCCCGAGCTCACGACCTACAAATGGGTCGTTGAAGGCGATTACACCGTCCGAGACTGAATGAAACCCTCCTGCTGGATCATCATGGGCGTCGCCGGCAGCGGCAAGACGACGGTCGGCCGCGCCCTGGCCGAACGATTGACCTGGCGGTTCATCGAGGGGGACGATTTCCACTCGCCGGGCAGCATCCGGAAAATGGCGCAAGGGATCCCGCTGACGGATGCGGACCGGGGTGATTGGCTGGCGGGGATCCACGCCGCGATCCGGTCGGGGAGACCTGCAGTCGTCGCATGCTCCGCTTTGAAAGAGAAGTACCGGCGGATCCTCCGGGGCGATCTGGAAGGCGTCCGGTTCGCCTTTCTGAACGGAGATATCGACCTGTTTTACCAGCGGCTCTCCCGCCGGGAGGATCATTTCATGGGCGCCTCCATGCTGCGCAGCCAGTTCGAAGACCTGGAGATCCCGGCGCCGGAGGCTGCCGTCCACCTCGATGCCTCCCGGCCGGCGGACGAAAACGTGTCCGCATTGGCCCGGTTCACCCGCTCTCTGAATGTAAAGTAAAATCCCCTCACACCACACAAGGAGACGAACATGCACAACATCGAATCCCTGCTTTCCGCACGCCAGTTCCTCGTCCCCCAGACTGTCGGGGATCACATCTACTTCGTCAGCAACATGAGCGGCCGGCTGAGCCTGTACCGGATGAAAACCGGCGGGAGCATCCCGGAGCCCCTGCTCCCGCCCGAGATCGCCCTCCAGAACCCGCACCTGATGGGCACGCTCTACCGCGTCGTCCCCGATATCGGCAAGATCCTGGTCATGCTCGACCAAAACGGCGACGAGAACTACAAGCCGATGACGGTCCCGCTTGACGGCGGCTATCCCGAACCCTTCCTCGAAGGGGATACGGGCGATTTCCGCTATTTCGTCGACGAGATCCACCTCGACAAGAACCTGCTCTACCTGGCCGCCTCGTCGCACAAAGAGGCCCTCAACGAGCTGTACCGGATCGATCTGAAGACCGGGGAGAAAACCCTCATGTACCGCTCCAAATACGGCGGCGGGATCGGCGGTTTCAATGAGGACCACACGAAAGCGGTCCTGCTCGAGGGCTATTCGAACGGCGACATCGTCCTGATGCTCTGGGAAGCCGGCCGGGAGGGAACCCCGGTCCTGCGCGGCACGCGGATGGAAGACCGCCCGGAGGGCTACGAACCCGAGCTGGAGAATATCTTCGCGGTCAATTTCGTCCGGGACGACTCCCACATCGTCTTCTTCACCTCGAAATTCGAGGACACCGGCGGGATCGGCTGGATGGACCTTTCAAACCCGGACGAGATCCACCCCGGGAAAATCACAGGGATCCGGCACAGCGGTCTCGGCGAGTTCGAGGACTTAAAACACACCCGTGGGAACGGGTACCTGGCGTTTTTCAACATCGACGGGAGCGACTGGGTCTACCGGGCCGATCTGGATGAAGAGACCTTTACCCTCAACCTGACCGAGGTCCTGGTCGGCCAGGGCGAGCTCTCCGACGGCGTGCTCGAATCCTTCTATTACGACCCTGCGACCGGCGGGATCGCCCTGTCCTTCTCGACCGCCGTTTCCCCGACCCAGATCTACACCATCTCCGGAAAGACCGGAGAGCTGACCCGGCACACCGACGAAAGACTGCTCGGGATCCCGGACGGGCTGCTCTCGAAGGGCGAGGACTACCCCTTCACCTCCCACGACGGCCTGCGCTGCTCCGCCCGCCTCTACCTGCCGGCCGAGTCGCTCGGCTTCCAGGGTCCGCGGCCGGTGGTCTATTACATCCACGGCGGACCGCAGAGCCAGGAACGGCCGGATTTCGCCTGGTTCTCGATGCCGCTGATCCAGTTCCTGACCCTGAAAGGTTACGCCGTCTTCGTCCCGAACGTCCGGGGCAGCACCGGCTACGGGCTGTCCTACACCAAGCGGGTCGACCGCGACTGGGGCGGGGAGGACCGGCTCGATCACGTCCACGCCATGACCGAAGTCCTGCCCAAGGACGACCGGATCGACGTTTCCCGGACCGCCGTGGTGGGCCGCTCGTACGGCGGGTACATGACCCTGACCCTGGCAGCCCGCCATCCCGAACTCTGGAAAGCCTCCTGCGATATGTTCGGCCCCTACGACCTGTTCACCTTCCTCGAACGAATCCCGGCGACCTGGAAACCGTACTTCCACATCGCCCTCGGCCACCCCGAGAAGGACGCCGAATTCCTGAAGGAACGCTCCCCGAAGACCTATATCGACAATATCGCCGCGCCCATGCTCGTGATCCAGGGGAAAAACGACCCGCGCGTCATCGAGCAGGAATCGCGCGACGTCGTCGACCAGCTCAACGCGCAGGGCAAGCAGGTCGAGTACCTGATGTTCGAGAACGAGGGGCACGATGTGCTCAAGTTCGAGAACAAGGTGCGGTGCTATAACGCGATCACCGACTTCTTTACGGAGTATTTGAAACCATAGAACCGGAAAAAATGAGATGCAGGGCCGGCTTCGCCGGCCCTGCATCTCATTTTTTCAATACAGTAAAATACTCCCATGGCTACTCTCAACAAAATCAAAGGCGTCATCGGCATCCTGACCGGCGGCGGCGATGTCCCTGGGCTCAACCCGGCGATCCGGGCGGTCACCATCCGGGCCCGGCGCGAGGGCTTCAAGGTCTACGGCCTCCGGCGCGGCTGGGCCGGGCCGGTCAACATCAACCCGGATAAGGACGCGGACAACTCGGCGTTCGTCCAGGAGCTGTCCGAAGACGTCGTCAACCGCGCCGCCCGGACCGGCGGCACGTTCCTGCACACCTCCCGGACCAATCCCAGCCGGGTCAAGAAGGTCGAGGTGCCCGAGCACTTGCAAGATAAGTACGTCGACGAGGTCAACGATATGACCGAGGACGTACTCAAAAACCTCGAGTCTCTCGGGATCGAGTACCTGATCCCGATCGGGGGCGACGACACGCTCAGCTACGGCGTTCGGCTGTACCAGGAAGGCGTCAAGGTCATCGGGATCCCCAAGACGATGGACAACGACGTCCCGGGGACCGATTACTGCATCGGGTTCAGCACCTGCGTCACCCGCACGATCGAGATGACGAATGCGCTGCGGACCAGCGCCGGTTCGCACGAGCGCTTCATGGTCCTGGAGGTCTTCGGGCGCTACGCCGGGTTCACCGCCCTGCTCCCGACGATGGCCGGCGCCGCGCACCGCTGCGTGATCCCGGAATACAAGTTCGACATCGAGCGGCTGGCGGAGCTGATGGTCTACGACCGGAACAGCAACCCGAGCAAGTATTCGATCGTTTTGGTCTCGGAGGGGGCCATGTTCCAGGGCGGCGAGATGATGTATGAGAGCGCCTCGACGGACGCATACGGGCACAAGAAGCTGGGCGGGATCGGGGACCTCGTGTCCCAGGAGATCAAGAAACACTCCGCCAAGTTCAACCGGGGCCTCGAGGTGGGGATCGTCAACCAGAAGCTCGGCTATCTGACCCGCTCCGGCAACCCAGATGCGATCGATGCCATCGTCCCGATGGCCTACGGCAACCTGGCGCTCGACCTGCTCCTGCAGGGGATCCACGGCCGGCTGGTGGTCCTCAAGAACGGCCGCTACGACAATATCCCCATCGACATCGTCACAAGCCGCAAGAAGGTGGTCAGTGTAAAGGATCATTACAACACCGACCGGCTCAGGCCGCTGTACGCCAGCTTTGAGATGAAGCCGCTGTTTATCATGACGAGCGAGCTTTAAGAATGGGCGAATAGGCGAATGGGCGAACTCTGGGATTCGCCCATTCGCCTAATCGCCCATTCGCTGCCAATGAAATTTCTCGATCTGTTACGCGCCACCGCCCTCCACTGGAGCCTCAACCAGGCCCCCCGGCGCTCGGCCGCGCTGACCTATTACGCCATGGTCTCGCTGGCTGCCCTGATCGTCCTTCTCCTGGCGGTGGCCGGTTTGTTCTTCAACCCGGAGCGGGTCAGCCGGTTCCTGGTCAGCCCGGTCGCGGCGGTCATCGGAGAGGACAACTCCGGGTTCATCAGTGATCTGACCGAAAATTATTACAATCCCGGAGCGAGCTTCACCGCCGGCGCCTTAAGTCTCCTGATCGTCCTCAACACCGGATCCACCCTGTTTATCCAGCTCGGCAAATCGCTGAACGAGTTTTTGAACGCCAAACGCCGTCCAAGCGACCTGCCTCCGACTCGGCGGATCCTGCAAGCCGCCCTCGGCCGGCTGAGAGCGTTTGCATTCGTGCTGGCGGCGGAGCTGCTCCTCCTGGCAGGTCTGTTCGCTTCGACCGGCTTGCAGCTTGCGCACGAGAACTTCGAATTGTTGGAAGAATTTCCGATCAACGTCTACCGCTGGGGCAGCCGGTCCGTTTCGGCCGCGCTCGGTGTGGCGATGTTGAGCATGATCTACCGCTTTATGCCGCGCATCCGCATGCGCTGGGGCGTCGTCCTGGCAGGGGCCGCGCTGGCCGGTCTCCTGTTCGCCCTGCTGCAGCACCTGATGAGCTGGTACCTTTCCTCGGCCGGGGTCGGTACGGCGTTTGGCGCGGCCGGGTCCCTGGTCGTGTTCCTGTTCTGGGTCTACTATTCGATCCAGGCTGTATTTTTTGGGGCGGCGTTTGCGAAGGTGCTGGATGATGAGAAAAAATGAAATGCGGCGGCGGTGCGCTGCACCGCCGCCGCATTTCATTTTTTCAGCAATTGGTCGGGAGCTGCAGTGAGAAAGAACCGCGTGAACGCCGCTGCCTCTTCCAGCACCCGCTGCAATCGAAGATCGCTCGCCTCGACCGAAGGTCCCGGCTCTCCGGACCCCTCTTGCACCTGGATTTCATCCCCCCGAATTCCGATCTTGAATAACCCGCGCGCGTCCAGGTAATCCAGCGCCGCCTCCACCACCGCCCGTGACTGTCGAGCCGCGGCAATGAGCCGCTCGATGTGGATGGTCCCTTCATAGGCTCGCACCGTGTAGTTGAGCAGCCCGGCCAGGTGTTGCAGCAGCGCGGCTCGATCCCGGTCCGGCGGCGGGTTCCCGAACAGGGCGACCTCCCGCGGATCGAGACGTTCGATCAGTCCCGGGAGCACGTCCGGGCCGGCGGGAGTCGTCCAGACCGCCAGGATGGGACGATCTCCGGCGACCTCCTGGGATCCAAACCCTGGTTCGCCCTCCTTTCCCCAGACCACCAGGCCGCCGCGCGCGCGCAACTTTTCCAGCTCGCGGGCAGGATCATCCGCCTGCCGCAGGTCGGTCACGACCGGTCCGCCCACCTCCCCCTTTCGCCGGTCCCCCAGGCCTGGTTCGATCTCCCGGGCGGCAAGCCAGGTGACCTGGACCCTCCGTTCGCCCTTGAAGACGTTCGATCCCAGGGTGTAGGCCAGGTCAAACCACCCGGCCGGGGGCTCTGTTTCACCGCCCCCCCACCAGAGGACCTCCTGGACGTTCTCATCCCGGTCTGCGACGACGAGCCGCAGGTGGTCCCCGCTGCGCCCGATGCCCCTGCTCGATCGGACCTCCAGGTCGCGGCTCGCCAGGACCGGCCGCGGGCTGCCGGGGCCGAATGGACCGGCCCGCTCCAGGTCTGATATCATAGTGATATCAATCTCGTCGAGCTCCAGGTAGCCGTCGATCGATAACGGCTCCACCGTGATCCCGCCCGGAACCTGTTCCTTCACCGCCGCCGAGATGCGCCGGCGGAACTCGTCGACCCGGTCCGCCCGGATCGAGAGCCCGCCCGCCATCGTGTGCCCGCCAAAGCTTTCCAGTAGATCGCCGGCGGCGGCGATCGCGGCGGTGATGTCGACCCCGGCGACGGAGCGGGCCGAGCCGCGCCCGAAGCCGTCCGGATCGACCGAGATCAGTACGGCCGGTTTCCCGAACGCCTCGGCCAGCCGGTTCGCCGCGATCCCGATCACCCCCGGCTCCCAACCCTCCCGGGACAGCACCAGGACCGGGCCGGCAGCCAGCTCCGGCGCCCGCTCGATCACCGCCAGGGCGCCGGCGTAGATCTGCTCGGTGATCAGCTTCCGCTCGCCGTTCAACCCTTCCAGCCGCTCCGCCATCACCCGGGCGCGCGTTGCATCGCTCGTCGTCAGGAACTCGACCACCGGATTGGCGTCGCCGAGACGGCCGAGGGCGTTCAGGCGCGGGGCGATTGCAAACCCGATCGTCTCGGTATCGATCGCAGCCGGTTCGATCCCCGCCAGCTCATACAGTTCTCCCAGGCCGGTCCGCCGGTTCTCACGGAGGGCCGCGATCCCACGCTGGAGCAGCCAGCGCGTGTCGCCCGCCAGCTCGGCGACGTCGGCGACGATCCCCAGGGCGGCCAGGTCCAGCCCCCGCTCCGGCAAACCCGGTTTCCCCAGCCGCCCCGCCAGGTGCTCGACCAGCTTCCAGGCGACGCCGGCCCCCGGCAAGGTCTTGAGCGGGTGCCCATCGGGGAGCCGCTGCGGGTTGGTGAAGGCGGCGGCCGGCGGGAACGTCGCGGCCAGCTTGTGATGGTCGGTCACGACGACGTCCACGCCCAGCTCCCGGGCACGGGCGATCGTCTCGTGCTCGCCGCTGCCGGTGTCGCAGGTCAGGACCAGGTCCGCCCCGCGCGCGATGACCTCCTCCAGCTTCAGGACGCTCATCCCGTGCGACTCGGTCTTCCGGACCGGGATATGGTGGAACACGCCGGCGCCCAATTCGGTCAGCGCCTCGACCAGCAGCGCCGTGGAAGTCTGCCCATCGACGTCGAAATCGCCCCAGACGCAGATCGTTTCCCCCGCTTCGAGGGCGCGGACCAGGCGGTCTCCCACGTCGACCAGTCCAGGGAGGCTTTCGGGCGGCGCCGGTTTGTAGTGTGCGGGGTCCAGAAAGGCCCGGGCTTGTGCGACCGTGTCGATCCCGCGCCGGATCAGCAGCTGCGCGACCAGCGGGTGTCCGCCGATCTCCGCAGCCAATTCCTCGGTGACAAAGACCTGGTCAGGTTCAATCCAAACTTGCAACATTAATATCGTTTTGATCGACACCGATGGTCCTGGCGGGGCGCGCCCCGCCAGGACCATCGTTGTCGATCAAAACTCGATCTCCCCGACCTGGTCGAGGCCCAGGTCCGGGTCGAAATCCTCCGGGCCGGGGATCTCGAAACCGATCCGCTCCTCGAACTCGCCCGGCTCCCGTCCCCGGTCGCACAGGGAGCGGTAGACGCAGTACCGGCAGGTCCGCAGATCGTCCGTCAGCGGAAATTCGTCCGGCGCACGCGCGGCGATCTCGGCGACCAGCGCGGCCAGCGCCTCCCCCGCAGCGGCGTGATCCGCATCCGAATATTCAAAAACCTGCGGCGCCTCCGGCGCGGCGACGGACCAGTAGACGAGGGAGACCTGTTCCGGCCGGACCGGCTCGCCGCCGTTCAGCCCGGCGCCGCCCGCCGCCAGGACATACGGGTAGACCCGGGTCTGCAGCCGGTCCGCCAACCAGGCCCGAGCCGCCGGTTTGGGGCCGGTCTTCCAATCGACGATGACGAAACGCCCGCCCGGTTCGTAAGCCAGCAGGTCAAAGGCCGCCGCCAACCGGTAGCCGCCAAAGGGGATCGACAGCCGGAATTCGGTCCGGCGTTGAGGGGGCAGATCGGGGACCGGGTGGTCCAGGTAGCTCCGCCACCAGGAGAGCAGGTCCGGATCCTCCAAGCTGGCTTCGATCCGCTCCGGGTCGACGCCGGCCTGGTGTGCCTGGATGAGGCGGTGGAAGGCCTGGCCGCGCTGCATCCGGGCCTCCTGCTCCAGGACCGGCTCGCTCTCGATCGCCGGCCACAGCAGCCGGTCCAGGTAGCGCAGCTCGAAGCGGCGTTTGCAATCGACGTAATCCTGCAGCCCGGCCTGGCTGAAGCGGAAGGTTTCAGGCAGGCTCACTTCATCATCTCCCAGAGCGATTCGAGCGCCGCAAACGGCAGCGCCTGGCGCTGATCGCCTTTGCGGCCGGTGTTCCAGGTCACGATCAGCGCCCGCCGCGCCCGCGTGATCCCGACGAAGAACAGCCGCAGCCGCTCGGACGCGTAATCGATCCGGGAGCGCTCGCTGGCCGCCCCCGTCTCGGGCCAGTCGAACGGGTCGTCCGAGAAGACCTGGCGCAGTTCGGCCAGGGTCTCGGCCTGCAGGTCGAGCCGGTCCCGGATGAACCATTTCTCGGAGATGTAGCGGTCGTATTCCTGGGCGGAGGGGAAATCGTAGTTGTTGACCGAGGTCAGGTAGACCCGGTCCCACTCCAGGCCCTTGGCCTTGTGCATCGTCGTGACGACGACCTTGCCGGGATGGGCATCGGGGTTGAACCCGGCGTCCTCCTCGGAGAAACCGAGGAAGCGGCGCTCGTTGCGGGCGACGACGGCCAGCTCGTCGGTCAGTTCCGGCAGCCGCCAGTCGATGTTGGCCGTCCCGGCGCGTTTGAGGACCAGGGCCAGCTTGTGCGCCAGCGCCAGGTCGGCCGGGTCGGTGAAGAGGTCCTGCGCCAGGGTCAGGACGAGCTGGTCGATCGGCAGGACGGTGGCCTCCTGCCAGCGGCGGACGATCTCGCGGAAAGCCGTGAGTTCGGCGGTGAAATCCGGTTCGAGCGCCAGCTCGTCCAGCCAGTCCTCCCCGGCGAGCGGCCACAAGTAGCGCTCGGTCTCGGGGCAGGTTTTCAACGTATCGGAGACCGCCTCGACGGCCGCCTTTGTCTCGGGCTCTTCGGTCAGGTCGCGACGCCAGACCCGGTAGCAGGTCGCCAGCCGGCGGGCGGACTTGGGGTCCGAGAGATAGTTGAGGATGTTCCCGAGCGCGCCGGCGGTCAGCCGGGTCTGCCGGGCGCTGCGCAGCACCTCGACGTAGGCGAGCCCGCGCTGCCGCAGCCCCTCGCTCAGTTTGAAACCGCGCGAATTGGTCGGGACCAGGACGGCGACGGTGGCGTCCGGGTTCCCCGGCAGCCAGCGCTCGAGCGAATCGAGGATCGCCTTGAGCTCCTGCGCCGGGGCCAGCCCCTCCCCGTACAGGTAGATCTCGTCGGGCTCGTCCGGCGGGTTGGGCTGGGGATCGCCCGCCGGAGTCGGCTCGATATAGGGCGGCGCCAGCGCGGACCGCAGGTCGACGACAGGATGGTCCTCCGCCGTCCAGCGGATCAGGGTGTTGGCCAACCGGATGACGCTTTCGGTCGAGCGGCCCGAGTTGGGCAGCTCGGCCGCCCGGACGCCCGGTTCGCGCATGAACCTGCGCAGGGATTCGGGGCTGGCGGTCGTGAAGGTCTCGAAGATGGCCTGGTTCGGATCCCCGACCCGGACCCAGTTGCCTGACCCGCCGGCCAGGAGCCGCAGGATCTTCTCCTGGAGCCGGCTGCTGTCCTGCGCTTCGTCTTCTAAAATATACGGCCATCGTTCCTGGAGCCGGGCGAGCAGGTCCGGGTCGAGCTGGAGGGCTTCGGCGGCCAGGCGGATCAGGTCATCGAAATCGACCGCGCCGCGGTAGGCCAGGGCCCGCTGGTAGTCCCGGTAGATCTCGGCGCCCATCTCGGCCAGCGGGAGCGGGGCCGGCAGGTCCTCCAGGCGGGCGGCCAGGGCCGCCGGGGTCTGTTCGTAATCCTTGGCCAGGGTGATGAAGGCGCCGGCGATGTTGTGGACGAGTTGGGGGAGCTGTTCCTTGTTGATCCAGTCCACCCGGCTCTCTTCGAGCATCGGGTCGAAGTAGGGGTCGAGCCGGCCGGGATGGTTCCTCAGCCAGATGCGGGTCACATCGGCCAGGATTTGGTCCGCCGCGCGTTCGTCGAGGATGTAAGCGGCCTCGGAGATCCCGACCAGGTCCGGACGCTCCCCCACGATGTCGTTGGCCAGGCCGTGCAGGGTCCGCACCCGGTAGCCGACGCCGGGGAGCAGACCGAGGTCCTGGACGAAAGACCCGATCCGGCTCTTGAAGTTGTCGACGGCGGAGTTGACCAGGGTGACCACCAGGATCTCCTGGCCTTCGGCCAGGGCGCCGCCCCGGATCAGGTCGGCGGCCAGGCGCGAGAGGGTCCAGGTCTTGCCGCTGCCGGGGACGGCGGAGATGCCGAGCATCCCGCTGCGGTAGCGGAGGATTTTCTCCTGGGCGGGGCGCGGGCGGAAGACGGTCATGCTGCCGTCCTGAGGACGCCCTGGAGCACGTTGAGCAGCGGTCCTTTTGGCTCATAGCCGTGCTCGTCGAGTTCGCTGAGACCGAGAAAGACGCCTTTCCGGCAGCGGCGCAGCAGGCCGTTGACGAGGGTGAACATCGACTCCCGCCCGGCCCGGACGTCTTCTTCGTCACCCCAGGGTTCGCCCCGCACCCAATTCCGGCTGAGGACATGCGGGTTGGTGAGCGGCTGGTACAGGCGCTCCCCCCACCCGCTGCTGCTGACGTTGAGCCAGAACTGGTAGTCGACCGGCCGGTTGTTCATGATAAAGGTGTAGGCAGGGGCGACGAGGACGGCGTCCTCCCGCTGCGATTCCCAGCTGCGAATGAACTGGCCGGCCAGCAGTCCGTCCCGGACCGTCGCCAGGAATGCCCGGCCGGTCGATTCGCCCTCGGCTTCCTGCTGCGGGCCGACGACCTGCCGGAACTCGCGGGCGGAGTCGATCAGGTTGGCCGCCGTGCGCCCGCTCTCCAGCGCGTGGTGGAGGCCGAACCCGGGCTGGGAGAGCAGCTCACCGAACGCCCGACCGAAGAAGATGTCCGGGGCATCGACGCCGGCCGGCCGGTAATCCTCCAGCCAGCGCCGCAGCGCGTCGTAACGCTCCCCGAGCGTATAGGTCACCCGGTCGCGGACCGCGGCGGAGGCGTCCGCAAACGGGCGCAGGGCGGCTTCGGCGGTGCGGGGGTGATACAGGCTCTCCACCAGGAGTTGGGAGCGGACCAGGTCCAGGCCGGAGAGGGCCTGGCGCAGGGCGTATGCCATATCGAAGGGCGCCGGGATCTGCCCCCATTCGGGGTGCGCGACAGCCGCCAGGGTCAGCAGGCACTGCGCGGCCGGCTCCTCGCGCAGCGAGCGGGAGGGCCGGTGCGAGTGGACGGGGATGCCGAGGCGCCCCAGTCGATTCATCAAGGAAAACCGCAGCGCATCCGAAAGATACGGGGCCAGGACGACGATCTCGCCGGGGGGGACGGCTTCTTCGTCCACCAGGTCCCGGATCGTGTCCGCCACCCAGCCGAGCATCTCGGGATAGTAGCGCCGGGGCGCGAAGTACAGCCCTTCTCCGGTGTACATCCGGGCGGGGCGGTTATCCCGCTCCATGACCAGCGCGACCGATCCCCGCAGCCCTTCGACTGCTTCCCCCGAAACGTGGCTGTCCGTGAATTCAACATGATCCGTGCAGAAATTTTTAAGCCGTTTCGCCGATTGCGGGTCGGCTCCGAGAAAGCGGCGGAAACCGGCCTCCCGGTCGAAAATGACCAGGGCCGACTCGACCGCCGGGAGCCAGTCGATCAGGATATCGTGGGTGACCGGGGTGTCCTCCTCGACGTTGTCCACGACCAGGTGGCGGCAGCGGTCGGCCAGGTATTCATCGCAGATCGGGGTCCCCCAGAGATGCCGGACAAAGGTTTCCAGCACGAGCGAAAAATCGAGCAGGTTGTGTTCCAGGCAGGCTGCACGGAAAAGGACGGCGCATTCCTGGGCGTCCCGGTAGATGCGGCGCTGCTGCCCCGGATCGATCCAGGACTCGGAGAGCCGGTCGCCGATCTCGGTGTGGGGAAAACCGACGAAGGCAGCCTTGTTCAGGTTATCGAGGATCTGGCTGAAAAGCCGGTTGCGGTCGATGGCGACCCCTTCAAAGTACCCCCGGTCGAGCAGCGGCCGGACGATGCGGGCCATGTGATACTGGGCGGTCTCGATGTTGAGGAAAACCGGTGGTTTATCCGGGCGTTTGAAACCGGCCGCCTCGGCCGCCAGCGGCCAGAACAGCTCGACCATCCGCCGCGCCAGCCCGCCGATCGTCTGGACCTCCGGGACGCCGCCGGGGACCAGCCCCGGGAAGCGGATGGCGTCATAGTATGGGATCGCCAGGGTCCGCTGCGGGACCAGGACGAGGATCTCGTCCCCGGGGACGCCGGTTTCGAGCAGCCGGACCAGCCGCTCGACCCCGGCCGTCGTCTTCCCGGCGCCGGCCGGACCCTCCAGCCAGATCTTGGCGGTGGGAGGGGCTTCGATGAGGGAGAGCTGGGCAGCGGTGAGCGCGAGCATGTGTGGGTATTATAGATAATATCGAAAAAACGGGGCGGCAGGGCAGGCCGCGCCCGCCCTGCCGCGTCGTTATTTCAAATTTTTCAACAGGGTATATAATACAAACACACCGACTTGATCCGAACGCTCAATCAAAAAAGGAATGAACCCCCCATGATGAACCTGCTCGAAAAAGCCATCCGGGACTTCGTCGGAGACGGCTCACCTCGTGACGGCTGAACCCGCTTTCCGGTTTCACCTTCCCGTCCGGGTGCGCTATCACGAGACGGACCGGCAGGGGCACGTCAACTTTATCTGGCACCAGAGCTACTTCGCAATGGCGATGGCCGATTACCTCAAAGCGACCGGCACATCCTATTCCAAATTAAACGAAAACGGGATCGACATGCTCTTCGTCGACGCCCACAGCAGCTTCCACGACGCCTGCTTTTACGATGAAGTCCTGCTGGTCCACTGCAGAGTCGAACGGATCGGCACCACGAGCATCCGGTTCGCCTTCGAGACGACGGCCGAGGCGGACGGCCGCCGGGTCGCCACCGGCGACCTGACCGTCGTCCTCGTGGACGCCGCCGAGCGGCGGAAACGGCCCGTCCCGGACGAGCTGCGAAGCGCGATCGCCGCATTCGAGAATGCAAGCGCGAAATAAAATCATCGGAAAAAGGGGGACGCACAGGGGCAAAACCCCTGTGCGTCCCCCTTTTTGCGGTCATGCTGAAAACTCAGGAGCGGAATGAAACATCAGCACGGATCCATCGAGGTCATCACCGGCTCGATGTTCAGCGGGAAGACGGACGAGCTGATCCGGCGACTCCGCCGGGCGACGATCGCCCGTCAGAAGGTCCAGGTCTTCAAACCGATCATCGACAACCGCTACGCCGTC
>DATKDL010000031.1:0-14360 GCA_035512695.1 Anaerolineales bacterium
CAGGGCGAAGCCACCCTGATCGCCGGGGGCGGCTCGCAGACCAACACCTTCCGCTGGGGGGATTACGCCGGGATGGCGCTCGACCCGCAGGACCAGTGCAAGTTCTGGTTCACGACCGAGTACTACAACGCATCCGGGTCCAACTGGCAGACTCGCGTTGGGACGTTTACCTTCCCGAGCTGCACGGGACCCGACCTGGATATCGACATCTTCCTACCGGTTATCCTGCGTCCAGGTCAACATTGAAATAGCACACGGATCCTTCAAAACCTCCGTATAGGTTCTCCCGTGGAACCTGTACGGAGGGATCGAAGTTTTCGTGTTCCAGCTTTCAAACTCCACCTGCTTTTCCGACCCACCGAAGCCCAAAACTCGGGGTCCCCATGCGCCATGGCAGCCAGATAAACCCATTATAATGAGTTATCATGTCTGCATGGAGAATTTATGGACCCGCGCATCGAAAAATTAGCCGATATCCTCGTTAACTATTCCATCTCAGTCAAAAAAGACAATTGGGTCGTCATCAACGGGGACGCCATCGCCGCCCCACTGATCAAGGCCGCCACCCGTCTCGTGCTGGAAGCCGGCGGGCACCCGACCGTCCTGCTCTCGGACGGCTCGATCGGCGAGACCCAGCTGCGCCATTCCAGCGACGAACAGCTCAAATGGGTCTCCCCGGTCTCGAAACTGATCTACGATAAGGCCGACGCTTTCATCAACATCATCGCCGGCGACAACACCCGCGCCCTGAGCGGGATCGACCCTGCCAAGCAAGCCACCCGCTCCGCCGCCACCCGCGAACTGACCGAGACCTTCCTGAAACGCTCCGCCGCCGGCAAGCTCAACTGGGTCATCACCCAGTTCCCCTGCCACGCCTACGCCCAGGAAACGGACATGAGCGTGCGGGATTACGCCGATTTCGTCTTCGCCTCCACCTTCGCCGACCGGGCGGACGCCGTCGATCGCTGGCAGGCCTTCCACGACCGGCAGGAGAAGCTGATCAAGTGGCTCAAAGGCAAAGACAAAGTCCACGTGCGCGGGCCGAACATCGACCTGGCGCTCTCGATCAAGGGCCGGACATTCATCAACGCCGACGGAAAGAAGAATATGCCCGATGGCGAGATCTTCACCGGCCCGGTGGAGGACTCGGTCAGCGGATGGGTGCGCTTCACATACCCGGCGCTGCGCGGCGGGATGGAAGTCGACGGGGTCGAGTTCCAGTTCTACGGCGGCAAGATCACCAAGGCCACGGCCCTAAAGAACCAGGCCTACCTGGACAGCCAGCTCGACGCCGACGCCGGCGCCCGCTACCTGGGTGAGTTCGCCATCGGGACCAACTACGGCATCCAGCGCTTTTCCAAGAACATCCTCTTTGACGAGAAGATCGGCGGCACCCTCCACATGGCCGTCGGCGCCGGCTACCCGGAGACGGGCAGCAAGAACCAGTCGGCCATCCATTGGGATTTCATCTGCGACATGCGGGACGACAGCGAGATCCTGGTCGACGGCGAACTGTTCTATAAGAACGGGCAGTTCGCGATCGAATAAAATTCAGGTGAAAATTGGGTGCAAGCGGGGGAGAAACCCCCGCTTGCACCCAATTTTCACGACTTTATAGACGACGCGACAACGGAGTGCACATTTGGATCCCAGAACAACAAAACTAGCCTACATCCTGGTGAACTACTCGACCGAGGTCAAACCGGGTGACAGGGTCGCCATCCGCGGCGACATCGCCGCCGCACCGCTGCTCAACGAGGTCCTGCGCTACACCCTGCGCGCCGGCGGCCTGCCGCAGATGATCATCGACAGCGACGAGTTCATGGAAACCCTGTACACCGAGGCCGGGCCGGACCAGCTAGAGTACGCCCCTCCGATCGAAAAGATCCAGAACGAGGAGAGCGACGTCATCATCTTCGTGCGCGCCTCCGAAAACACCCGGGCGTTGACCGGGGTCGACCCGGAGAAGCAGGCCATGCACCAATCCGCGCTGCGGCCCTATCGCGAGGCCCGCATGGACCGCTCGGCGGCCGGAACGCTGCGGTGGGTGCTGACCCAATACCCCTGTGCGGCTTACGCCCAGGAAGGGGATATGAGCCTGGAGGAATTCGAAAACTTCGTCTACGGCGCGACCTTCGCCGACCAGGAAGACCCGGTCGCCTGCTGGCTGGACATCGCCAAAACCCAGCAGCGGCTGGTGGACTGGCTGAAGGGCAAGAGCCAGGTGGAAGTGCGCGGCCCAAACGTCGACCTGGCGCTCTCGATCAAGGGCCGGACCTTCATCAACTCGGCCGGGAAGCGCAACATGCCCAGCGGCGAGATCTACACCGGGCCGGTCGAGAACTCGGTCAACGGCTGGGTCAAATTTACGTACCCGGCGGTGCGGGAGGGCCGGGAAGTCGAGGGGGTCGAGTTCCGATTTGAGGACGGGAAGGTGGTCGAGGCCTCGGCGAAAAAGAACGCCGAATACCTGTACAGCCAGCTCGACAGCGACAAGGGCGCCCGCTACCTGGGCGAGTTCGCCGTCGGGACCAACTACGGGATTCAGCGCTTCACGAAGAACATCCTGTTCGACGAAAAGATCGCCGGGACGATCCACATGGCCGTCGGCGCCGGCTATCCGGACACCGGCAGCAAGAATCGCTCGGCCGTGCACTGGGACTTCATCTGCGATATGCGCGACGACAGCGAGATCGTGGTGGATGGGGAGTTGTTTTATAAGAACGGGGCGTTCACGATTTAGAAATTTTTATGATTTTTGAAAAAAGAGCCTGCGGCGGGGTGAAACCCCGCCGCAGGCTCTTTTTTTTCGATCCCGCTTTTCCCTCTTGATTAAATAGAACATCCGTGCTATTATCATCTCGCTTTCCCGTTCGCACATCCGGAGCGGTCTGCCCCGGAAGGAGTCGACCATGTTCAAAGAATATTCCACCCCCATCGGTCCGATCCGGATGCGGCGCGGCCTGGTGTTCGGCGTCATCATCATCTTCGCGCTGCTGGCGTTCGAGATCTTCAACTACAGCACCACCGACTATGCCCTGCACGACCTGCTCGGAGACCTGTCCTTCCTAGACCTGCGCTGGTCGACGATCCTGGCGCTGGCCTTCTGCGGGATCGATTTTGCCGGGATCGCCCGCATCTTCACCCCCGAAGATGGCGCAGAGGAGCCGGCCGAGGTCTGGTACCTGTTCGGCGCCTGGCTGCTGGGCGCCACGATGAACGCCATGCTGACCTGGTGGGGCGTCTCGATCGCCATCCTCAACCACCAGTCACTCGGCAGCGCCGTCGTGGACCGGGCCACCCTGCTCAAGGCCGTCCCGATCTTCGTGGCCGTCCTGGTCTGGCTCAGCCGCGTGCTGCTGATCGGAACCTTCTCGATCGCCGGGGACCGGCTTTTCAGCCAGGGCAAGGCCGGGCGGACAAATTTTCGGCGGGCCGGGCCCTCCTCTTCCGGCGGCCCCCAGTGGACCCGTCCGAAGGCTCAGCCGTCCCCCTTCCGGGCCGCCTCCCACCCGGCGCCGAAACCGCGCTCCTTCACCCCGCCCGGTCCGTACGACCCCGGCCCAAATGAAGATTACGAGGAGCCGCCCCCGTCCCGGGCCGAGCCGACCTATCACCCGGTCTCGATGCAGGGCCGCCGCTCCGGACCCGGCAATCCCCGCCGTTGAGATGGAGCGAAAAAAAAAGAAGACGGGGCGGCGAAGTTCGCCGCCCCGTCTTCTTTTTTCGTCATACAATACCCCCATGCCCCACATCGGCACCCTCACCGAAAAATCCCTCCACGCCGCCCTCAAAGCCCATTTCGCCCGGCCCGGCGACGAGCTGGAGGTCCCGGTGGAGGGCTTCGTCATCGACATCGTGCGGGGGAATGAGCTGACCGAGATCCAGACCGGCGGTTTTACCGCGCTCAAGCGCAAGCTGGCCGCGCTGCTCGCGGTCGGCTACCACGTCCACCTGGTCCACCCGATCCCGGCGGTCAAGTGGATCGTCAGGGAGGCGGGCGGGGGGCGGCGCGCCGGGCGGCGGAAGAGCCCGCGCCGCGGCCGGGTCCTGGATGTCTTCGCGGAACTCGTGCGCATCCCGCACCTGCTCGCTGCACCGGGTTTCTCGCTGGAGGTCGTCCTGACCCACCAGGAGGAAGTTCGCACCGACGACGGCAGGGGCAGCTGGCGGCGCAAAGGCTGGAGCCTGGCCGACCACCGGCTGCTGGAAGTCGTCGAGACACAGGTGTTCCGGAACCGGGAGGACTACCTGGCCTGCCTTCCACCGGACTTGCCGCGCCCCTTCACCAACCGGGCGCTTTCACAGTCGCTCGGCGCCCCCCTGTGGCTGGCCCAAAAGATGACCTACACGCTCGAAAAGGCCGGCTGGCTCGAGCGGGCCGGAAAGGAGGGGAGGGCGCACCTTTTTTCGGCAAGAGAATAAGCGAATGGGCGGATGGGCGAACCACCCATTCGCCCATTCGCCCATCCGCCCATTCGCTTATTCTCTTGCCAACAAGACACCGGCCAGTTCGGGCGTTTCATCCAGAATGAGATCCGCCCCCTGCCTTTCCAATTCCCCCCGCTCCCCAAACCCGCACAGTACCCCCACCGTCTGCGTCCCGGCTGCCTGGCCGGCGCGCAGGTCGACGGTCGTGTCCCCGACCATGACGGTCTCCTCCGGCACGGCGCCCATCTGTTCCATCGCCCAGATCACCGGGTCGGGCCAGGGCTTGGTCCGGACGGCGGTCTGGGCGCTGGCGACGCAGTCGAAGAACTCGCCGAAGCCGAAGTGGTCCAGAAAACCCTGGGTGCCGCGCTTCGGTCGGGCGGAGACGACGGCCATCTTGTAGTGCGGTCGCAGTTTTTCGAGCATTTCCCGCACTCCCGGGACAAGGGCATATTCGTGCTCCCGGGCGCCGATCCCGCGGGTGTGCAGCCAATCGCCGAAGCGGGACAGCTCGTCGTCCAGGTGCAGCCGGTCCGGGATGCCGAGCAGCAGGTTGCCGGGCGCCTCGGCCCACATCACGAACCGCCGGGCGAACCGGTGGACGTCGCGGCCCGGGAGCAGCGGGCGAAACGGCCGGAAATATTTTTCAAAACGGTGGGCGTACTGGTCGTCCGTGTCGCGCAGGGTCCCATCGACGTCGAAGCAGATGGCGGTGATGCGGGTGGGGTCAAAGGAGCTCATCTGGCTCCGAGCGTCACCGTGATCTCGAGCGTCTCCCCGCCCCGGATCACCGTCAGCACCACCTCATCCCCCGGGGACTTCTCAAGGATCAGGTAGCCCAGCAGATCCCCAAAGACGATGACCTCGCGTTCGTCGATGTGCGTGATCAGATCGCCCACGCGGACGCCGCCCGTGGCAGCCGGGCCGTTCTCGGTCAGCAGGGTCACCAGGGCGCCGGTCGACTGCGGCAGATTGAACTCCTCCTGGTCGAAGATGGTGAGCTCGGACAGGCTGGAGACCCCCAGGAACGGGTAGGAGTACGACCCGTCGGCGATCAGGCTGGGGGCGACCCGTTTGAGGATGTTGACTGAGATCGCAAAACCGATCCCCGAGTTGGCCGGGGAGCCGTCGGTGGTGAAAGATTCGGTCTGGATCGCCCGGTTGACCCCGATCACCTCGCCCAGGATATTGAGCAGCGGGCCGCCGGAGTTGCCCGGGTTGATGGCCGCATCGGTCTGGATCAGGTCGCCGGCGGAGAAGGGGCGGCCGTCCTCGGTGATGTTCAGCGAAGTCAGGACCCGGCCCTTGGCCGAAACCACCCCAACCGTCATCGTGCTGCCGAGGCCGAACGGGCTGCCGATCGCCACCGCCACATCGCCGACCCGAATCAGGTCTGAATCCCCCAGGGTCAGCGGGTGGAGCTGCTCGTCCGGGACTTCGACGGAAAGGACCGCCAGGTCGGAGTCGAGGTCGGTCCCGATCACCGTACCGCGAGTCTTGAAACCGTTCCAGAAGGCGACCTCGATGGCCGTGGCGCCTTCGATCACATGGTAGTTCGTGACGATGTGGCCCTCCCCATCGATAACGAACCCGCTGCCCTGTCCGGCGATCAGGCCGCCCGCGACGATCCGGATCACGACCACGCCGCGATGGACGCGCTCGTAGAGGGCTGCCAGGATGTCCCCATCCGCCAGGAAGTGATCCGCGCCCGCCGGGGTTTCGACCGGCTCTCCGGGGTTCGGGGTGGCTTCCGAGACGGGCAGCGCCGCCGTCTCGACCGGCTGGGCCGGGTCCCCACCCGGGGCGGCGGGCATGGCGACGGCGCAGGCCAGGCTCGCGGCGAACAAGACCAGGACGGCGGGAAGCAGGTGCAGGGATTTTCGGATATTCATATTAAAAAATTGTATGCCCGGGCCGGTGGTTTGGTCAAGCAGCAGAAGTGAGGTTTCAGGATACTCTTATTTGCGGCACGAGTTAACCCAATCATGCTATCATAAAGCATGCTTCCGCATACCACCCGTGAAAGAATCCTCGTGGTCGAAAACAAACTGGAAGACCGCGATCTGATCGCCCGCCAGGCCCTGCAGCCGTTGGGATACCAGGTCAAAACATCCGAACTCGGCGGCGTCGGTCTCCAGTTAGCCCTCCAGATCGCGCCCGACGTCATCATCGCCAATTTGCATCTCCCGGATCTGAGCGGCAAGGACTTGCTCGTCGCGCTGCAATCCCAAAATGTAAACGCTCCGGTCATCGTGATCGCCGATGAGGGCTATGAAAACGAAGTCATCCAGGCTTTCCGGCTCGGTGCGGCGGATTTTATCCGCAAACCGCTGCGGGAAGCCGAGATCGTCGCAGCAACGGAGCGGGTCCTCCAGATCGTCCGGGCCCGTCACGAGCGCGAAAACCTGGCCCGCCGGTTGGAGGATGCCAACCGGCAGCTCGAGACCCGCGTCAAGGAGCTGACCTCGATCTTCTCGCTGGGCAAGGCGCTGACATCCGCGACTCGCCTCCAGGATCTGCACAAGATCATCGTGGACAGCGCCGTCCAGGCAGCCGGGGCCCACCGGGGCTATTTGCTGACCCGCAGCGACGCCGGCGCATTTATCCTGTCCGCTTATTTCAATCTGCCGCAGTCGCTGTCGGGCTATCTCGACCGGCCCTTCACCGACGGGATCAGTTCTCTGGTGGCGCTTTCCGGAGAAACCCTGGCCATGCACGGTAAACCCCTCGAGCGGTTCAATATTGCCCGGCTGGGTCGGGCCGCCATGGTCGTACCGATCCGGGCCAAGAAAGAGACGATCGGCCTGCTGGTTGTGATCAACCGGGAAGCGCAGCCCTTCACCCCATCCCACCAGGCGCTCCTCGAAGGCGTGGCGGACTATGCCTCGATTTCCATGTCCAACGCCCTGCTGTTCAGGGCACTGGAAGAGCGCGCCCGCTCGCTGCAGGAAGCGCTCAACAATACGCGGCAGGTAGCGGACGCTCCCTGAAAAGCCATGCCCGGCAAGCATTTTTTGATCCTCGACCTGGATGACTCCTCTCTGGGCCGGCTGGAGCGCAATATCCTGGGACCCGCGGGGCACGCGATCACGAGGAGCAGCCGCACCGACAGGGTCCAGACCGGCGAGTATGACCTGATCCTGCTCGGTGATCACGGCGGCGGGGACATCCTCGACCGGATCGAGCCGCTGCGCCAGGTTCATCCCGCCAGCCCGATCATCCTCTTTACCCAACGCAACCGTGCCGGGACGTTAACGCTTCAGGCGATCGAGTTGGGCGCCTTTGCGTGCCTGGCGATCCCGATCCAGGTGGACGAGGTGATGGCCTCCGTGAGCCGTGGCCTGGCGCGCCGGCGCGAACTCGAGACCTGGGCGGAGCGGCGTGCGCCCCGCGCCCCCGGGGATGCGCGCACCCAGCTGCGCGAGATCGAGCGGGCGATCCGGCTGGGCCGGTCGGTCGCCACCGTCCTCGAGCCTGACGCCGTTCTCACCGCCGTCGTCCAGGCTGCCGTCGCGACAACGGATGCGGAGGAAGGCCGGCTGATGCTGGTGCGCGAGGACGGCGACGAACTCGAGCTTCGCGCAACCTTCCATTTCGAGCAGGACGCAGCCCGGGCCGTCCGGCTCCCGGTGGTCGACCCGCTGGCGGAACAGGTGCTCGCCTCCGCCGAACCGATCCTGGTCGAACCGGAACCACCCGAGACGGCCCAAACCCGCCACCCGCCGTATCCGCTGGCCGCCGTCCCGCTGACGGCCGGGGAGCGGGTGATCGGCGTCCTGGCCGTGGAGAACCGGGAGCGCAAACGCTGGGGTTTCAACCGGGGGCATCTCGCTGCGCTGTCCGCGCTGGCGAATTTCGCCGCGGTGGCAGTCGAGAACGCCCGGCTGTTCGCCGTGGCAGAGACGGAGCGCAGCAAGCTGGAGGGGACCATCCTGACCGTTGCGGATGGGGTGATCGTGGTGGATGATACCGGCCGGGTCGAACTCGTCAACCCGCGCGCCCGGGAGATTTTCGGCCTGGAAGACCGGGATTACCGGGGGGAGCCGATCGAAGCCGTCCTTTCATTCCCGGAACTGAGCGCCGCCATCGCGGACCAGGGACAGGTCGGGCACCGCCGGTTCGAGTTTGAACCCGAAGAAGAGCGGCACTACCTGGCCCAGATCAGCCCGCTCCCCGGGTTCGGCAAGACGGTCACCATCCAGGACGTCAGCCGTTTCAAGGAGTTGGACGCGCTCAAAAACGAATTTGTGACCACGATCTCGCACGACCTGCGCTCCCCGCTGACGGCGATTCTCGGCTACGTGGAGCTGATCGGCCGGATCGGCGAGACTAACGAGCAGCAGCGCGACTTCATCCACCGGGTGCAGGAGAGCGTACACAGCATCACGGAACTGATCAACGCCCTGATGGAACTCGGCCGGATCGAAGCCGGTTTCGACCAGCAGAAGGAAGTCGTTCCGCTCCCGGTCATCCTGCGCTACGCTGCCGATGGGCAACGTTGGGCCTTCGATGAGAGGGATCAAGAGATCGCCCTTGAGATCGAGGAGGGCATCCCGCCCGTTTTCGGGAGCCCGGTCCGGCTGCGGCAGCTTATCAACAACCTGCTCGAGAACGCCAGCAAGTACTCCCCCCCGAACGGCACGGTGACCCTGCGGGCGCGCGCCGAAGGCGACCAGGTCATCCTGGAGGTGTGCGATAACGGGATCGGGATCCCGGCGGAGGATCTGCCCTACGTGTTCGACAGGCTCTATCGCGGCGGCAACGTCCCGATCGACAAGATCGGGAGCGGGCTGGGGTTATCGATCGTCCGTTCGATCGTGGCGAACCACGGCGGGCGGTTGTGGTGCGATTCCGAAGAGGGAAAAGGGACGACGGTAACGGTCGTATTGCCGACGGGGACCTGAACGGGGACGCGGGTCCCGCTTACCGGGCGCCACAAGCGGCGCCCCTACGAAACCCCGCGCTGAAACCCCCCCGTGCGTTTGCGCATCCCGCGCGCCTGCCGGTACTTGTTATAGCGGCTGTCCAGCTCCACGCTGAACCCCATCCAATCCGGCACCACAAAGACCAGCTCGGTGTCCTTCTGCGAGATCAGGTAGCGCTGGAAGAAGATCCCCAGCACACCGGTCGAGACCGGGTAGCCGGTCAGCCGCACGACGACGGCCGTGGACCCGATCAGCGGGGCGATGTAGCGCTCCTGCGCCCAACTCAGATCCTCCAGGTCGAACAGCCGGTGGAAATCCACCGAACGGACGCCGCGCAAACGCTCGTAGGAGGTCTTGAACCGGAAGAACGGTGTGGCGATCAGCAGGTATCGGTCGAAAGCCCGGACATAACCCATCCGGCGGGCCAGGAGCGCAAACAGCCCGAGGAGGGTGGCGTAGACGCCCGCGGCCAGAACGAGCCCGGCGAGTTCGGGCCGATACAGGTCCGTGAAAGCCTCCCCAAAGCGCCACATGGTGAGCAGCAGGAGTCCGAACGCGAGCGTACCGGGCCAGAGCCGGTCCATCGTCCGTTTGTAGATCACCAGGGTGTGCTTTTTTCCGGCGGCCAGCTCAGCGCTCCATGATATCGAGCTTCGCCAGCGAGGCGGACAGCCGCTTCAGCCCGACCCGCTCGAAGAAAATGTCGACCGTCTCATCCCCGTCCTGCAGCCGGCTGTTGAGCACCATCCCATCGCCCCAGACTTCGTGACGCACTTTCATCCCGGCGGCGTACTTCCGGACCTTCGCGGCGCCGGCTCCGTTCGCCTCGTCCCAGCTAAGGGTTTTGACCGCTTCCCGCGACCGGGCCAGCCCGGTCCGGACCCGGGCCGGGCCTTTCAGAAGATCTTCGGGGATATCGGCCAGGAAGCGGGAAGGCTCGGTCTGCTCGGCGTAGCCGAAAGCGGTCCGGTTCCGGGCGTTAACCAGGTAGAGGGCATCGCGGGCCCGCGTCACACCCACGTACAGCAGGCGTCGCTCTTCCTCCATTCCCTCCGGATCGTCAAACGAGCGGGCGTGCGGCAGCGTCCCGTCCTCCAGCCCGACGATAAAGACGACGGGGAATTCCAGGCCCTTGGCGGCGTGCAGGGTCAGCAAGGTCGGGACGCTGCCGGTGTCGTCAAGGGTATCCTGGTCCGAGATCAGGGCGACGTCCTCCAGGAAAGCCGCCAGGCCGCGCTCGTCGTATTCCGCCGCCAGCCGGCGCAATTCGAGCACGTTCTCCCAGCGGCTCAGCCCTTCGTCGCTGCTCGTGTCCAGATAGCTTTCGTAGTCGATGTCGGCCAGGATCCGGTCCATCAGCTGCAGCGGAGTCAGCTCCCGCAAGGCGGACCGCCAGCGGGCGTACTGCCCGCCGAAAACGGCGAGCGGTGCGGCCGTCCGGCCCTGAAACATGTCGAAAAAGGGAGAATCCTCCCCTCTCGAGAGCTCGAACAGCAAATCCCCGGCGGACATCCGCGCCCGTTCGGCCTGCTGCCGCAGGGCTGCCTGGGTTTTCTGCCCGATCCGCCGCGGCGGCACGTTGACGGCCCGCAGCAGGCTGATCTCGTCTGCCGGGTTGTAGACCAGCCGCAGGTAGGCGATCACATCCTTGACCTCCCGCCGGCCGTAGAACCGCTGCGCACCGACCAGCCGGTACGGCAGCCCTGCCCTGAGAAAGGCCTCCTCGAGCAGGCGGGACTGGGCGTTGGTGCGGTACATGATGGCGAAATCGCCCGGATCCGCTCCACCGGACGCCACCTGGTTTGCGATGTTGTCCACGACAAAGGCGGCCTCTGCACGGTCGTCGTAGGCCTCGTGGAACCGGAGCTTATGCCCGGCCCCACGCACCGCCTGCAGGTTCTTGTGAGTGCGGTTGCGGTTCGGGCGGATCACGGCCATGGCGGCGTCCAGGATCTCCTGGGTGGACCGGTAGTTCTGCTCGAGCAGGATCACCCGGACGCCCGGGAAATCGCTTTCAAAGCGGCGGACGTTGCGGTAGTCGGCGCCGCGCCAGCGGTAGATCGACTGGTCCACGTCCCCGACCACGAACAGGTTCCCGTGATGCGAGCCCAGGTGCCGCAGGAGCTGGTACTGCGCCATATTCGTGTCCTGGAACTCATCGACCAGGATGTGCTCGTACCGCCGGGCGTATTTCTCCCGGACGGCGGGGTGCTGCTCGAGCAGCGTGGCGGTCCAGAGCAGCAGGTCGTCGAAATCGAGCCCGTTGCTGCGGACCAGGAGCTGCTGGTATTTTTCGTAGATCCGCCGGACGACCTCATCCCGGTAGGTGATCAACGGGTAGTCTTCCGGCAGGATCAATTCGTTCTTGGCGCGCGAGATCGCCCCGTGAACGGAGCCCGGCCGGTAGAGCTTATCGTCGATGTCCAGGTCGTTCAGGGCCTGTTTGACCACGCGCTCCTGGTCGTCGGCGTCGAAGATGACGAAGTTGGCGTCGAACGGGAGGTGTTCGGCCTCGCGCCGCAGCAGCCGGACGCAGACGCCGTGAAAGGTCCCCATCGTCAGGCCCCGGACCTGTTCGCCCAGCAGGTCGGTCACCCGGTCCTCCATCTCGCGGGCGGCCTTATTCGTGAAGGTCACGGCGAGCAGACTGTAGGGTCGGGCCCCGAGCTGGCGGATCCGGTAGGCGATGCTGTGGGTCAGGACCCGCGTCTTCCCGGATCCCGGCCCCGCCAGCACGAGCACCGGGCCTTCACAGCTCGTCACCGCCTTGCGCTGCTGCTCGTTGAGACCGGTCAGAAAGTCCATGAGGGTATTCTAACGGGTAATTGGGGTGCGGGCGAGGGCTTCGCCTCGTCCGCACCCCAATTACCCGTTAGAATACTCGTATGAATTGGGACCTCCTCGGTCATGAAACCGCCGTCGACCTCCTTTCCGGGCAGATCGCCCGCGGCACGCTGCACCACGCCTATTTGTTCACCGGCCCGGCCGGGGTCGGGCGGCGGTCGCTGGCGCTGCGGTTTGCCCAGGCGATCGACTGCCAGGCCCCCCCGGCGCCCGGGGAGGCCTGCGGGAGCTGCCGCGCCTGCCGGGGGATGGCGGCGGGCGAGCATCCGGACCTGGCGGTCGTGGAGGCCGAAACCGTCGGGGGGACGCTCAAGGTCGAACAGGTGCGCGAGCTCGGTCGCTTCCTCTCCCTGGCGCCGTACGAAACCGAACGGCGGATCGCCCTGCTGCTGCGGTTCGAGGAGGCCCAGCGGCACGCTGCCAACGCCCTGCTCAAAACCCTCGAGGAGCCCAACGACCGGGTCATCCTGATGCTCACAGCCGAAGGCCCGGACCGGGTCCCCGAAACGATCCTCTCCCGCTGCCGGCTGGTCCGGCTGCGGCCGCTGCCCGTGCGGACGTTCGCCGCGCGGCTGGCCTCCGAATGGGGAGTCCCCGAGGAGCAAGCGCGCGTGGTGGCCCATCTTTCCGGCGGACGGCCGGGGATCGCCCGCCGTCTGCTGGATGACCCACAGGCATTGGCGGACCAGGAACAGACCCTGGATGCCCACTTGCAGCTGATCCCGGAAAACCGCCGGGCCCGTTTTCGCTTTGCCGAGACGGCCTCCCGGGACAAAGCGGCCCTGCGGGAGACGCTGGAGGTCTGGGCGACTTACTGGCGGGACGTCCTGATCGCCGCTGCCGGCGCCGGCGCACCGCTGACCAACACCGGCCGTGAGCGGGAAGTCCGGGCGGTCGCCGCACAGGTCACGGCCGAGACCGCCCGGCAGACCCTGCTGTCGGTCGAACGCACCCGCGAGCGGATCGACCGCAACGCGAACACCCGCCTGGCGCTCGAGGCCCTGCTGCTGGTTTTGCCCCGGCTGAGGGTAAAATAAGGTCATGGGGCTCCAATCTTCACGGGAGACGCCCGGTACGGCCGCAGCCACGCTCGAGCTGCTCTACCATGTCAGCCGCGAGCTGGCCTCGGACCTCGAACTCGAGACGGTCCTCCAGCGCGTCCTGCAGCTTTCACTCGAAACGATCGGGGGGAACAGCGGCAGTATCATCGTCCTGGATGCCGGCGGCAAACCGGTCGAATCCGCCATCGTCCACACCGGGCAGATGTACGACCACGCCACCGGCCAGTTGAGCTCGACGCTCAAAAAAGGCCTGGCGGGATGGGTGGCCGAACACCGCCAGGTCGTCGTCATCCCGGACACCAGCAAGGACGAACGCTGGCACCGCCGTCCGGACGACGAACCGGACCGGACCGGACCGAAATCCGCCATGAGCACCCCGCTGCTGGCCAAGGACGAACTCGTCGGCGTGATGACCCTCGTCCACCCGACCCCGGGGACCTTCACCGAGGAGCACGGCAGCCTGATCCGGGCGATCGCCGACCAGGCCGGGATCGCCGTGCTGAATGCCCGCCTTTACCGGGAAAGCCGCCGCCACGCGCGCGCCATGACGGCATTGGCCGAAAGCGCCATGGCCCTGACGATGTCGCTCGGCACGGAGGACATCCTGACCCGCGTGCTCGAACAGGTCAAAAAGGCCCTGGATGTCGAAGCCGTCTCGATCGCCCGGGCTGACCCGGTCCGGAACGTCCTCACCTACGAAGCCTCGATCGGGGAACTCTCCGAAAAGATGATCGGCAAACAAATCCGCATCGGGGAGGGCATCGCCGGTATCGTCGCCCACACTGGAGAGGCGCTGGTTGTCCCGGATGCCCAGGAAGACGCACGGTTCGATTCACAGCACGATCGCTGGACCGGTTTCAAGACCCGGGCGATCGCCAGCGCGCCGATCCGGGCCGGCGGCGAGACGATCGGCGTGATCGAAGCGTTCAACCCGGTCGACGGCTCCTTCGACCCCGAGACCGAACTGCTGCTCACCGGGATCGGCAGCCTGGCCGGGTCGGTGATCCTTCACGGCGAGCTGTTCGAACGGCTCCAGGCGGCCCACCGGAACTACCGCGAGCTTTTCGACGATTCGATCGACCTGATCCTGATCACCGAC
>DATKDL010000032.1:0-15672 GCA_035512695.1 Anaerolineales bacterium
GCGGCCAGGCTGCGTGCGGGGGAAATGAGGTCCGATGTCGTCTTTTCTACAGTTTGCCCTTGCCCTGGTCATCATCATCCTGGCTGCGAAAGCAGGCGGGTATATCAGCCTGCGGTTAAATCAGCCATCGGTGCTGGGCGAACTCCTGGCGGGGCTCATCCTTGGTCCTTCGGTCCTGAATTTTCTGAACTGGACCCCTTTCACCGATGAGCACCTCGCGGAGGGGATCACGCACCTGGCCGAGATCGGCGTGCTGCTGCTGATGTTCCTCGCAGGGCTGGAACTGCACCTGTCGGACCTGGCCAAGTCCGGGAAGGTGTCGGCGTTCGCCGGCACCCTGGGTGTCCTCTTCCCGCTGGGGATGGGGTACCTCGTTGCCGATCTGGCCGGTTTCGAAACCCAGGCAGCCCTTTTTACCGGACTGATCCTGGCAGCAACCAGCGTGAGCATCTCTGCGCAAACCCTGATGGAACTGAAGGTGCTGCGGACCCGTGTGGGCATCGGACTGCTCGGGGCGGCGGTTTTCGACGATATCCTCGTCGTCCTGGGCCTATCGATCTTTGTGGCGTTGGGCGCTGGCACCGCCGCGGGGTTGGGGACAATCACCTGGATTGCCGTGAGGATGGTCCTGTTTCTCGGTCTCGGCGCTGCGTTGGGGTTGGCCATCCTGCCCCGGCTGAGCCGCCGCGTGAACGACCTGCCGATCAGCCAGGGCCTGATCGCCTTCAGCTTGATCGTGATCCTGTTCTATTCCTGGGGGGCCGAAGTGTTCGGGGGGATGGCGGCGATCACGGGCGCTTTCCTGGCCGGCCTGGCGCTTGCCCGCAGCCCGTTGAAAGACCGGATCGATGCCGGGATTTCCACAATGGCTTACAGTTTTTTCGTCCCGATCTTCTTCGTCAACGTCGGACTGGCGGCCAACGCCCGGGAGCTGACCCCGGAGAGCGCCTGGTTGCTGGTAATCATGAGCATCGTGGCCGTACTGAGCAAGCTGCTGGGCGGTGGGCTCGGTGCCCGGCTGGCCGGGTTCACGAACCTCGAATCGGCGCAGCTGGGCGCCGGGTTGATCTCGCGCGGCGAGGTCGGTCTGATCGTCGCCTCGGTCGGGATCTCTGCAGGCCTGATCGGCCGGGATATCTTCTCGATCATCGTCGGCGTCGTCATCGTCACCACGCTGCTGACCCCGCTGGTGCTCAGGGCCTTGTTCGCCAAGAATAAGGCCCAGAAAAATGGAGAAGACTTATGAGCTATCTTGTTCTCCTCGTCCTCGACAATCTGGACCACAGCTACGACGTCCTGGAGGCCTGGGAAGCTGCCGGTGCGAACGGTATCACCATCCTCGAGAGCACCGGCATCGGTCGGGTCCGCCGCCTCGGGCTGCGTGATGACTTCCCGTTGATGCCTAGCCTGAGCGACATGCTGAAAGGCGATGAGACTCGCCACCGGACCCTGTTCTCCGTGGTCCCGACCGAAGAGCAGGCCGACCGGATCATGGAAGCCACCCAGAAAGTGATCGGTGATCTGAGCCAGCCGCACACCGGGCTGGCGTTCGTGGTGAAGCTGCATAAGGTTTATGGTATGCGGTAGAGACGCCACGTGTGTCGTCCAGGCGCCATGTGTGGCGTCTCTACCCCAGCCACAGTGAGATCCGCTGCGGCTGCATGGTCTCGTCCACTACCCCCATCAATGCCACGCTGAGCACCTCGAGGTCCACCTCGTCGCGCGCGGCCGCGGCGAAGTGATCCAGGATCTGCTCGGCGTTGTAACTTGTACGGAAGAACCGGCGGTCGATAAATTCCTGGACCCGCCGGCGCAGCGGGTTGAACAGCGCCGCGATCCCCAGGGTTGTCAGGACCGTGATCAGGGGCGCATCCGGATCGCCGGCCAGGGACCGGACCAGGTTCTGCAGCAGGATAACCCCAGCGAAATACAACCCGGCCAGCAGCAGGGTGGTCAACGAATACTGCAGCGTGCGCCGGATGATCAGGTCGATATCGAACAACCGGTGGCGCCAGATCGCCAGGGCGAGTGAGAGAGGAAACGGCAGGACCAGCAGCCCCATGAAGTTGGCGTTGATGACGGAGCGTCCCGCCAGCAGGGGAATGGCGATCCATAAAATCAGGCCTCCCACTCCGGAGATGAGCGCTCCGAAGATCGCCCAACGGATCTGCTGGCGTTCGACTCCCGACCGGGTCCGCCGGTGCTGGAGGACGATGAAGACCATCGTGACGACCAGGAACAGCCCGGCGATGGCGGTTTCGACCTCCCCCAGTGCGTTCTGCCACGCCAGGATATTCCGGGTTCGGTACAGGGCCCAGGCTGCCCCGGTTGCGAACAGGGTAAAGGATGCTGCATACAGCCCCGGGACCAGAAGCCGGCGCCGCGCGATGATCGGTAACGGGCGCGGGAAGACGAGCGCCACGTGGGTCGAGGCCGGCCAGTAGATCAGCCACAGCAGCGGGGTGGAGGCGTGAAAGAGCCAGAACCCGCCCCCAGGGAGGAGGTCCCCGACCTGCAGGAAGACGGACCAGGCGTAGATATGGCTGCCGCTCATGGCCCAGATAAATAATGCCCGGGCGGCCGGGTCGTTCCGCCGGTTCAGAAAGACGAACGCGGCGACGGCCTGGGAGACAAAGACGAACAGGAGCGCTCCCCAACGCTCGGCCAGGATCTCCTGCCAGGGCAGCCGGACCAGCGGGACGTCGATCGCCAGACGTTCGTCCCCGCGCAGGATTTCATAATCGACCGTCCGGCCGATCGCCAAATCCGGGCGAGACAACCCGCCGGTGAAGACGGCCCGGGCCCAGGTCTCGACAGGGACCTCTGCCACGGAGACGATCACATCCCCCTCCCTCAACGGCCCGGCGACTGAATCGTAAGGCGAGACCACGGCGCCTTCAGCCGTGAAGGTGTTGCGGGTCTCCGAGAGCCGGGCGCCGTCCGACGGCGCTGCGAGCCGGTGGATGACGTAACCGACCGGCGGCAGCAGGCAGAAGATCGCGAAAAAAAACAGGGGGTCAAGCCGGTGGAGCCGGCTCCTGGATGCCAACCTCTGGCTGCTCGTCGTCTTCATCGTGATCGTGGGCCTGGTCTTCCACCCGAGGCCAATCGGCGAGTGATTTCGCCGCTTTTGACGGGTCAGGTTCGAGACTTCGAAGAATCGATGCCCTTATCGCGTTAAAGTATAATCGAGCGACATCACATCCCGAGGACCGGGTGGGCACAAGGCCCGCGGTGCGCCGTGTGATGCCTGGGAGTCCCGCGCACCGGGTGGGCACAAGGCCTACCCCTACCGCGGGGGTCCTTGCCGCAGGCGGTTCACCCGGTCGGCTTCGGCGCCCCACCACGATTCGATCCACCAGGTCGCCCCGGCCGTTTCCCATTCCCGGATGATCCCGGCAGCCCGATCCGGATCGTCGCCGGGGGTCTGCCCTTCGATCACGATATCGAAGGGCCGGTCCAGGGCGCCGCGTTCCGCCAGCCAATCCTTGATCGCCCGGATATCCTCCAGGCCCGGCGGGCGGCCCGGGCCGTCATTCGGCACAACGTATGGGACGACCCCGTCCGCTTCCAAGGCCCGCCGCATCGACTTCGGGCGCGGCCAGGCGCCGACCACCCAGATCGGGACGCCGGGCTGCTGGACCGGCGCCGGCACGGCGAGCGGGAGCGAGTCGAGATCGATCTGGTAATGCTTCCCTTTGAATCGAAACGGTGCGCCGACCCAGCATTTCCGCACGATCGCCAGTCCCTCATCCACCAATTCGGCCCGGGTCCGCAGGTCGGTCGCTTCCCCCCAGCCGGCGAACCCGACATCCGGGGCGCCCATCCCGATGGTGACGATGGCGCGCCCACCTGAAAGCCGGTCCAGCGTCGCCGCCTCGCTGGCCAGCTTCCACGGCCGCATGGTCGAGAGCGGGGTGAGCAATGTCCCCAACCGGATGCGTTCGGTGCGTTCGGCAGCCCCGGCCAGGCAGACCCAGGCGTCCACCGACCACATCGACTCGGATAAGAAAAACCCATCCCACCCGGCATCTTCCGCCTCGACTGCAAATTCGACCGTCTCGCGCGGATCCAGCGGGGGCATGACGAAGCCGAACTTCATGCCTGCTCCGGGCCTGCCTGCGCGTACGCCAGCGCCCTTTCCAGCGAGAAGGAACTCCCCTGGTCCAGGAGTGTTTGGAGCTGTTTCGGGTCGTCGATCTTTTCGGCGAGCAGCGCCATGTTGCGGTCGAACTCCACCCGGTCCGCCGGCCACCAGGCGGCGCCGAAGGATGTGAGCAGCCGCCCGGCGGCGGCGAGCAGCGGAGCGGCCCATCCAGGCTCTCCCCGCCGGGCAGCGACCCCGGCCAGGCCGGCCATGCATTCGGCGATGCCGCGCTTGTTGCCCAGGGCGATAAACTGGTCCAGACTCTCCCTGAACAGCCTCTCCGCCCGGTCGAGGTTCCCGGCGTGCTGTTCCAGATATCCGTATGTGTGGACCAGACGGGCCTGGTCCCCCCTGGCGTCCGCATCCTGGAAGAGACGCTCCGTCTCTTCGTAATAAGCCTGCGCCCGGCCGTAGTCCCCTTCCACCCGGGCGACCTCCCCTTTGTTGTTGGTTGCGAAAGCCTTCAACCATGAATCGCCCTCTTGTGCGGCAATCGATTCGGCCTGATCGAGCCAACCGCGAGCCTCCTCCGATTTTCCAAGCCCGAGCGCGGCGTTCGCCAGGTGGACCATCGCGATGGCTTTGAAATACGGGAATTGGATCTCATCCATCAGCCGGACGACGTTCTCCAGGTGCGTTTGGGCCTCCGCATCGCGGCCCTGGTTGATCAGGACGACACCGGCCCCCAGCGAGGCGTTGGCGATCCCCTCCGTGATCTCAAGAAATTGGAAGATCTCCAGCCCCTCTTCCATGTAGCCCAACGCCGTGTGGAGATCGGCCTCCCACATCGCCATCAACGCTGACGTGGTCAGGGCAAAGCCTCGCACGACGCTGATATCTCCTGTGGTGGTCTTTGCGAGCACCTTCTCCGACCAGGCCCGGCCTTCCTGGAAGCGCCCGTGACGGAACCAGAACCAGTTGATATTGTTGATGATCTGAGCGGACACGGCGAGGCGTCCCGGCGCTTCCAGGCCCCAATCCAGGGCTGCCCGGTAATTGCCGTAATCCAGCTCCAGGTCGTAAAGGGCCGCAGTCGCCCCGGTTGAAAACAGCCTGTACATCAGCATCTCCGATGTGCGGGCGAAAAAGTTGGCGTGGACTCCCCGTGTCTGGTCAAGCTCGCCGCTCTCCGCCAGCTTCTCAAGCGCAAAATCGCGAATCGTCAGGAGCATTTCAAAGCGGGTCTCCTCGACTTCCTGGGCGCTGCGACGGACCAGGCTGTTGTCGAGTAAGACTTCGATGCTGTCCAGGATGTCTATATTCCCGTCCGGATCGCAGATCTTTTCGGCGGCGGTCAGGGTGAAACTCCCGACAAACGCGCCCAGGCGTGCGAACACGATCCGGTCTTCCGGCTCGAGCAGATCGTAGCTCCAATCGATGGCGGCTTGCAGAGTCTGCTGGCGCGCCGGCAGGTCGCGGTCTCTCCGGCTCAACACTTTCAGGCTTTCTTTCACCCGCTTAAGGATCTCGGGGAGCGGCAGCAGCTTGCTGCGGGCGGCGGCGATTTCGAGGGCGAGCGGCAGTCCGTCCAGTCGCCGGCAGATGTCGGCGATCACTGCGGCATTCTCGGCGGTCACGACGAATTCCGGGTCTGCAGCCTGCACCGCGCTGACGAACAACCGGACGCTTTCGAATCCCAGCAGGTCGTCTGGCCCCCCGGGGCCAACGGGTACCGGCAGGGGCGAGACGGGGAACTCCTGCTCGCCGGAAATGCGCAGCGGCACCCGGCTGGTCGCCGCGATCTTCAAGCCGGGGGCGGCCTGCAGCAGTCCGGCCACCTGTGCGGCGCAGTCGATCACCTGTTCGAGGTTATCCAGGACAAACAGGATTTGCTTCTCTTTCAGATAGGCTTTCAGATTGTCAATCGGCGGCAGCCCGCCGCCTTCGCGCACCCCGATCGTCTGGGCGATTGCCGACGGGACCAGGTCCGGATCGCTGATTGCGGCCAGCGGGATGAAAAAGACGCCGTCCGCAAAGGTCTCCAGCAGGCTCCCGGCCAGTTCGATACTCAACCGGGTCTTGCCGGTCCCGCCCGGCCCCAGGAGGGTGACAACCCGGACCGCCGGGCGCTGGAGGAGGTCCTGCAGGCGCTCCAGTTCCCGCTCCCGCCCAAAAAATGGGGTCATCTGTAAAGGGAGGTTGTGCGGGCGGTCAGCGACAGACCGGAGCGGGGGAAATTCGTCGGGCAGCCCTGGAAGGCTGACCTGGTAAACGTGCTCGTCACGCTGCAGTCCTTTCAGTGCATGCAGCCCCAGGTCTTTGATCCGCATCTCCGGGCCGACGGTATCGACGACCAGCTGATAGGTTGCCGCCGAGAGGAGGACCTGTCCGCCGTGGCCGATCGACATCAGGCGGGCAGCCCGGTTCAGGGTTGTGCCGTAGTAGTCTCCGCTCCGGTACACGGCTTCACCGGTGTGGATCCCGATCCGCACCCGCAGCGCCTCGATCCTGTCCCACGTTTCTGCAGCCAGGGTCGTCTGGGCTGCGATCGCGGCGGTGAGGGCGTTTGCCGGCGAGTCAAAGGCCGCGTGAAACCCATCCCCCGTTGTCTTGACGATCTCGCCGGCGTGATCCCGGATCGCATGGGAAAAAATCTCGTCATGCCGGGCTAGCGCAGATTGCATCGTAGCCGGGTGGTTCTCCCAAAGCTTCGTGCTGTCCTCGAGATCCGTGAACATGAACGTGATGGTGCCGGACGGTATTTCAGCCATGGAGGCATTCTAACATCGTCCCTTCCCCGGATACATAAGTTCGGAGAAAATTGGGGTGCGGGCCGGGGTGGAACCCCCGCCCCGCACCCCAATTTTCTCCCTTACCGGGCAAACGGCGAGCTCTTCTTCAACGCCCGGGACGCAGACGAAACACCCGCCGAAAAGCGGTCGCCTGGACAACTGCATCGTGTTCGCCCTCAAACGGCCGGCCGGCTAGATCGCCTCGCCGTTGAGGCGGTGGGTGAATTCGATCCGGTTCACCTGCGTCAGCGCCGCCTCGGTGAAGCACATTTCGTGTGCGAGCCGGATCAGTTCCCGGATGGCCTCGACCGGCTCATCGGATTCCACGGAAAACTCGATCTCGAACCCGTCGCAGCTGCCGCGCTTGTCGCCGCGCAGCACCGACCCCTCTTCGTGGAACGACGCCGTGACCCTCACCCGCTCGTTCCGGATCGCCAATTTTCGGAATTTCGCAACCTGCGAAACCTGGGAAATCAGTCAAAGGGCGATCCCGGCGGTGAAATAGGTCAGCGGGGTGGGGGCCGTACCCTCTCCACCGGGCATGTAGGCGCCCTCGTCGGCGATAAAGGCGAACTCGTCGTACCCGGGCTGCCCGGCGACGACCTGCTTGCGCCATTTCTCGATCGACGTGGCTTCTGCGACGACCCGGATTTCGCGGTGGGGCTTTTTCTCGTCAGTCATGTTGGTTCCTCCGAATTTTGCAGGTATTATATTAACCGCGAACCGATTTGTATAAAGGAGGCTTAAATGATCCTGGATTCTGAGTTCTGGTTGGAGATCTGGACGGACGTGGTCTCTGCGATCGCCGCCTGGCTGCCGCGGGTGGCCGGTGCGCTGCTGATTCTCACCGCCGGCTGGATCATCGCCCGCATCCTGCAGGCCGTTTTGAGCCGTCTCCTGCGCCGGATTGGGCTGGACCGACTGGCCGAGCGCGCCGGCGTCTCTCGCCTGTTGTCGAGGGGTGGGCTGGATTCGTCCGTCTCCGCGCTGACCGCCCGGGTGATCTACTGGATCGTCCTGCTGTTCTTCATCATTGCGGCGACCGAAAGCCTCGGCCTGGTCGGCGTCGGCGACACCCTCGGAAGGCTGGTGGCCTATTTGCCTAACCTGCTCGCCGGGGCGTTAATCGTGCTGTTGGGCAGCGCGTTCGGCCGGATCGCCTGCGATCTGACCGCCGGGCTGGCAAAGCAGGCGGAGATCGCCTCCGGTGAGACGCTCGGGCAGGTCGTCCGCTTCACCATCATCACCTTCGCAGCCATATTGGCCCTGGAGCAGCTTGGGATCAGGACGACCCTGCTGATCAGCACGGCGCTCGCCCTGATCGGGGCCACCGCCCTGGCCATGGCGCTCGGCTTTGGGATCGGCAGCCGTGAGCTGGCCCGCAATATCCTGTCCGGCTATCACGTCAAGGACGCTTTCGAGCCGGGCCAGCAGATTTCCGTAAGGGAATATTCCGGCGAAATTCTCGCAGTCGGACCGGTCAAGACCACGCTGAGGACGGATGCCGGGCGGATCACGCTGCCCAACGCGGTCCTGATCGAAGAAGCCGTCGTGATTGTGGATCGGGAACCCGGAGAAGGATGACCGCCCCAAAGCCGGAAGGGCCGCCCTGGGGAGATCGGGCCGGGGAAGATGTGGGCGCCGATGTCCTGACCTTCGTCCTGCGGCTCTGGCAGGGGACCGTCTCCCTGATCGCGCCCGCCGTCCGGCAGCTGCCGGAAGTCGAGCGCGAGGAATCGGGCGCCGCGGCCGAGCCGTTACGGTTCGAACCGCTGCGGGTACTCCAGCCGCACGTCGTAGGTGCCGCCCGCCGGTTTTTTAGCCGCTTCGGGCTGGTCCTGACCCTCACGATCGCCGTCCTGCTCCTGCCGACCCCCTCAGGACTGACCCCGGAAGGGCACCGAGCGCTGGCGGTCTTCGTTTTTACGGGTAGCATCCTCGCCCTCGAGCCGGTCTCGCTCCCGATCGCAGCCCTGATGGTGCCCGTCGCCCAGGTCGCGCTCGGGGTCGCCACCACCCCGGTGGCCTTTGAGACCTTCTCCCGCCCGGTCGTCTTCCTGATCCTGGCCAGCCTGTTCCTGGCAGAGGCTCTTCGCAAGCACGGGCTGACCCGGCGGCTGGCGCTCGGCACCCTGGTGGCCTCCGGCGGGGGGATCCCGATGATCGTCCTGGGGATGATGGCGATCGCGGCCGGGTTCTCGATGTGGGTTGAGAACACGGCCACCGCCGCGGTCCTGATCCCCGTTGCCCTGACCATCTCGCGCCAGATCCCCGATCCGAAGAAGGCCCGCGGCGTCCTGGTCCTGCTCGTGCTCGGGATCGCCTACAGCGCCAGCCTGGGCGGAATGGTGACCGTGATGGGCTCGGCCTCCAACGCCGTCGCCTCCGGGTTTCTCGCGCAGATCCGCCCCTGGGCTTTCATCGACTGGATGAAATACGGGCTGCCGTCCTTTATCCTGATCTTTCCGCTGACCTGGTGGATCCTGATACGCCTGGTGAAGGTCGACGTCCAGCGGCTCGACCTGGAGCCGGTCCGGGAGCAGGTCGACAAGCTGGGGAAAATGACTTCCCAGGAGCGGGCGATCCTCTGGACGCTGGCCGCCGCCGTCGTCCTGTGGGTGGGGGGCTCGTACATCGAGCCGGCGTTGGGACTGCCACCGACCCTGCTCTCGTCGGCGATGGTGGCCGTGATCGCCGTAGCCTACCTGGCTGTGCGCGGGCTGATCGAATGGGAGGACGTCAAAGGTGTCAGCTGGGGCATCTTCCTGATCATCGGCGCGGGGCTCTCGCTTGGGGAGGCCCTGACCCGCACCGGGGCTACAGACTGGTTTGCGGGCCTGATCCGGCCGCTGGTCTCCGGACCGCCGCTGGTCGTCAGCATGCTTCTGCTCGTGTTCCTGTCGGCCGTGATGACGAATATCCTGAACAACACGACCATCGCCGCCGTCTTCGTCCCGATCATGATCAGCCTGGCACAATCGGATCCCGCGTTCGACCCCGTCCAGCTGGTGCTCCCGGTCACCCTTGCTACCACATTCGGCTACTCGCTGCCGTCGGCCTCCGGCCGGATGGCCCTGATCGCCGCCAGCGGGATCGTCGACCGCGGCGAGATGCTGCGGTACGGGCTGGTCATGACGTTGGTCAGTTCGGTGGTGCTGGGGCTGTTCTTCTACCTGCTGGCCGTGGTGGGATGGATATAGTACCTATCCGAAAATTCGGAGATTTGGCGATTTGGGGGGCGTGCGCCGGCTTCACCGGCGCGCGCCCCCCAAACCGCCACCTCGATTTTCGGATAGGTTCATCATGTGACTCGCTGAGGTGTAAACATGCGCATCTTAATCGTGGGCGCCGGCCGCGGAGGGGCGCGGGTGATCCGGCAGCTGCAGAAAAATCCGAACCTGACCCTCCTGATCGTAGACCCGGGCGATGAACCGTTTGCCGTCCGGGAAGGGATCATCGAGCGCGTCGATATCAAGGAAAGCGTGACCCCGCTCAACCTGGAATACGTCCTGGAACAGGCCCGGCCCGACCTGATGATCCTGACCCTCACCGCCGAAGACATGGGTTTGGGCACCGCGCCGGGGCTCGACATCCTGGCCGAGGCGCTGCGGGGTGAGATTGCAGCGCTGTCCGAGGTCCCCGTAATCGAAATCGCGCGTGGAAGATGAGTACGAATCCAGGTTCCAACCGCATCGAAGGGAATAGGATGACCTCTAAATCCGATACGGACTTCCGGATCCATCCGGACACCTTGCCCGGCCGCGTCTCGCTGACCGTCTCCGACCTGGACCGCCAGATCACGTTCTACGAGAACGTGATTGGTCTGCAGCTGCACGGGCGCGAAGGCGATACGGTCCGGATGGGCGCCGGGGGGGAGGACCTGCTGCACCTGGTCCGGGTCCCCGGCGCCGTTCGGCATTCTCGCACGACCGGCATCTACCATTTCGCCATCCTGCTCCCGAGTCGCCGCGAGCTGGCGCGCGCCGTCGCCCGGCTGTTTGCCCTGCGCTGGCCCCATTCGCCGACCGACCACGTCATGACGAAGACGACCTACCTGGACGATCCGGAGGGCAATTACATCGAACTCTACGCGGATACGCCCGAAGACGGGACCTGGTGGTTCGAGGGCGGCCAATTTGTCGCCCAATGGGCCGACGGTCGCCCGAGCAACGGCCTCGAGCCGCTCGATGTCGAGGCGCTGCTGGCGCACCTGGAAAAGGACGATGCGTTGGAGATCCCCATGCCGCCGGAAACCCGCATGGGACATTTCCACGTGTACGTCTCCGGCCTGGAAGTCTCTCGCCGCTTCTATCACGAAGTGTTGGGTTTCGACGTGATGGGTGTGGCGGCCGGCTTCCGGATGGGTTTCGTCTCCGCCGGCGGCTATCACCACCACATCGGGTTCAACACCTGGGTGGGGGAGGGCGCCCCGCCGCCGCCAGAAGACTCGCTCGGGCTGCGCTACATCTCGTTCAACCTGCCCGACCGGGATGCGCTGGAGGCCGCCGTTGCCAACGCCCGCGACCGGAGCGCCGGCTGGGAAGAGACCGGTGCGGGATGGATGACGGTAGATCCATCCGGCAACCGGATCCTGTTCGAAACTCCGTAGGGGCGCTCGATCTCCGTTTTTCCCGAACAACGATTGAGTACATCCCTCATATATCCCTAATCCCGGCAGTGATACAATCCAATATAATCTCAGGGAGGATTGTCCTTTTTCGCACATATGACCCAGAGCGGTACCATAATCCCAAAACCTGACCCGGGTGGCCGGTCCACCTTGCGTTCCGAATCCCTCGATGAGTCGATCGACGCAGCGCGCGGCGAGGCGGCTGCGCCCGGCGGCGATTTGCCCTTATACAAGATCGCCCTGTATCACTGGACGACCGACGGCAGTATCGGGGAAAGCATCGCCCATGAATTGAGGAGCTCCGGGCATCAAGTCCGGAGCTTGCTCGTCCATGATCCCATCCCGACCGACATGGAGATCGTTTTCACCTTCGCTCCGTACGGGCGCTGGCTCCACGTCCCACGCCAGCTCAGCCAGATCCCGGCCGGCCGGCGCCCTTTTCTGATCCACTGGAACACCGAGGGACTGCCGCCTTCCAATATGCCGCAGGCGTTTCAAAAGACCGTCGGCTTGTTGCGCTCTCGGTTCGATGAAACCGTCCAGGCGCTGACGGCGAACGCCGGGCTCCCCGGCGCACGCACCCTGGACGGTTTTTTCAAACACCGCATGCTGCGTTACCGCTACATCGGCGATTATCTGCAGGCCCAGCGGTTAGGGATTCCGTTTCTGCTGGCAGATATTTCGGACCTCTACGCCCGGAGGTTCGCAAAAATGGGCATCGAATGCGTCAATGTCCCGTTCGGCAGTTCGAGCCGCTGGCATGCAGACCTGGACCTGCCTCGCGATATCGACGTCCTGTGGATCGGTTCTCACGGTTCCTGGCGCAGGACACGGCTGCTCGACCGCATCCGCGAGGCGCTTGACGAACGCGGCATCCGTTTCCACATCATTGACGGCCGAGCCGCGCCGTTCGTCCATGGATACGAGCGCACGGCCCTGCTCAACCGCACCAAGATCGTCCTGAACCTGATGCGGACTCCGTACGACGACAACACCTTGCGCCATGTCATCGCGATGCCGAACCGGGCGCTGGTCGTCTCCGAGCCGATGCTCCGGCACAATCCGTACCTGCTGCCCGGGGTGCACTATGTCGAGGCCCCGGTGGATGCGCTTCCGGACACGATCCGCTACTATCTTGAAAACGACGACCGGCGAGAGGAGCTGACCGGCGCAGCGCACCGGCTGACAACGGGGGAGCTGACCATGGCGGAGATGATCCGGCGGATCCTGTCGGCGGTCAATCTGAGGATCCGCCGGAACGGAGCCGGGCGTGCGATCTGACCCCGGCGCGGGAACGGACCGGGCGATCTTCACTTCCACCGTGATCCCGACGATCGGACGGCCGGACCTCCAGAGAGCGGTTGAGAGCGTCCTGCTGCAGGCCCCTCCCAGGTCTTTTGAAGTCGTCGTGGTAAACGACACGGGCGCACCGCTTCCGCCGGGTGAGTGGCAATCCGATCCACGCGTCCGGATCCTGCAGACCGATCGCAAGGAGCGCTGTGTGGCCAGGAATACCGGTGCGGCGGCGTCCCGCGGCGTCTATCTGCACTTCCTGGACGACGACGACTGGCTGCTTCCGGGCGGTCTGCGCGGTCTGCACGAGGCAGCTTTGGAAACACCCGGCGGCTTCATCTACGGTGCGACCCGTCTTTTCGACCGGCGCGGCGCGCATCTGCTCGATCTCGAGCACGGCCTGGCCGGGAACGTCGCCGTCCAGGTGATGTGCGGGGAATGGATCCCGCTCCAATCGGCCCTGATCGATAAGGATCTCTTCTTCGAGCTTGGCGGTTTTCATGCGTGGCAGGCCGGCGCGGAGGATATCGACCTGGCCCGCCGAGCGGCCGTCTCCACGGATTTTCGGTACCTCCCCCAATTGATCAGCGTCGTCGTCATGGGCGAGTCCGGGAGCACGACGGAACACGACCGCCAGCGAGAACGCAGCCGGCGCGGCCGGGAGCTGATCCTCGATCAGAAGGAGACGTTCCGGCGGATGTCCGACAGCGCGGATGCCCCTCACCGGCGGGGCGGCCTCGCCCGCGTTTACCTGACCTCCGCGCTCTGGAACCTGGGACGGGGGCGGCTCGCCAAAGCCCTCATCCGCCTGTTCCATGGATTGGCCGCGATCCTGTCGAGCGGGCGCCATCTGCTGCGCACCGGTTTCTGGCGGGCGATCGCCCGGCCTTACCGCAGCGTCACCTTCAGCCGGGGCGCGGCGAACTTCTCCGGGGCGGCCGGCTGACCGGAGCGCCGTTTCCCATGCCCATCCCGGTTTTCATCCTGTCTATGCCGCGCGCCGGGTCCACCCTGCTGCAGCGCCTACTGGCCACACATCCCCAGATCGCGACGATCTCCGAATCCCACCTCCTGCTGCCGTTCATCTACCCGCTGCGGCAGCGCGGGGTCTACGCTGAATACGACCACAAATACACCCATCTCGGCTTCCGGAATTTCATCGCCGGATTGGACGGCGGGCAGGCGGCTTATCTGGACGCGGTGCGGGAATTCGCCCTCGGGCTTTACGGCCAGGTCGCCGGCCCAGGTGCCCGGTATTTCGTGGACAAGGCCGGGGCGTTGAGCCTCGTCGTCGATGAACTCCTGAAGATGTTTCCGGATGGGAAATTCGTCTTTCTCTGGCGAAACCCGCTGGCAGTCGTCAGTTCGATGATGCTGTCCTGGCGCGCGGGCCGCTGGAGCGTCCATGAGTACGAGGTCTACCTCTTCCGCGGGCTGCCGGCGCTCGCAGACGCCTACCGGGAAGGCGCAGCCGGTGCGGCGGCGGTCCGGTATGAAGACCTGGTCGTCCGGCCGGAGGCGACCGCATCCCGGATTTTTGAATACCTCGACCTTTCTCCCACCGAGGCCGATGTGACCGGTTTTTCCGAAGTCAGGCTGACTGGCGGTCTTGGAGACCTCCCGGGGATGCAGAAGTATCGCGAGATTTCGCACGAACCGCTATCGAAATGGAAGGCAACCCTGGCCAATCCGATCCGCCGATCCTGGTGCAGGCGGTACGTGGAGTTTGTCGGCGCGGAGCGCCTGGCAACGATGGGCTACGACCTGGCGGAACTGCAGGCCGAACTCGCCGGGCTGCCTTTCAGCTTGCGTTATCTTGCGTCCGACCTATTCCGGAGACCTTACACTGCGCTGTTCAAGCTGCTGGAGGGCCGCATCCTGCGGGACAAACTCGAGGACCTGCGAGCCGGGCGGCGGTATTTTCTGCATCACTGATTCGTCGATCCATGGAAACCATCCTGCTCTATCTCCTTCCCACCCTGATCTGGGGCTCGACCTGGCTGGCGATCAAGTTCCAGCTCGGGGTCGTGCCTGCGGAGCAGTCGGTTGCGTACCGGTTTGCGCTGGCGGCGGTCCTGCTGTTTCTTTACAGTTGGGTCCGGCGGCTGCCGCTGCGGTTCACCTTCCGGCAGCATGGATTCATGGCCCTGCAGGGGTTGTTCCTGTTTTCCCTGAATTACTTACTGGTCTATCTCGCCGAGCAGCATCTTTCCAGCGGGATGGTGGCGATGATCTTCTCCACCATCGTGATCGCGAACGTCGTGTTCGGGGCTTTGTTCCTGCGGATCCCGGTCAAGACCCAGGTCGTGCTCGCGGCTTTTTTCGGGATCGCCGGGATCGCCGTCGTCTTCTATCCAGAGCTGGCCGCTTTCGACCTGGCCGGCGATGGGCTCGGGTTGGCCCTGGCGCTGGGGAGCGTCTTCTCCGCTTCCCTTGGGAACATCCTTTCCGCCCGCAATCAGCGGCACGACCTGCCCGTCATCCAGACCAACGCATACGGGATGGCCTATGGGGCGCTCTTCATGCTGGCCCTGGTCGGCGTCAGAGGGACGGGTTTTGTTTTCGATCCTTCTTTCGGTTACGTGAGTTCGCTCCTTTACCTGGCCCTTTTCGGCTCGGTCATCGCCTTTGGCGCCTACCTCACCTTGCTGGGCCGTATCGGTCCGGACCGGGCCGCTTACACCATGGTTATCTTCCCCGTGATCGCCCTGATCCTGTCCACCCTGTTTGAGGGGATGAGCTGGACTCCCGGGCGGCTGATGGGCGTCGTCCTGGTCCTGGTGGGGAACACGCTCGTGCTGCGGAAGGACGTCCGTCCTGATGCCCCGGACCCGTTAACAAATTAAGCGAAAACGGGGTGCGGGACCCGG
>DATKDL010000033.1:0-3757 GCA_035512695.1 Anaerolineales bacterium
TGCTGTTCGATCCACGTGGCACCACGCAGGGCAGGCTGGTCAGCGCTGGCGTAGTGATGCGGCAGCGCGATGGTCTCCAACACCTGCCGGACCAGGGTGGTCTTTCCGACCTGCCGCGGTCCGGCGACGATCTGGATGAACCGGCGCGGTTCGGTGAGGCGTTTGCGCAGGACAAGGAGCACGCCCTTCGGGAACGAGCTGGGGCTGCAGGTGGTCCTGCTGCACGGTGCGCTGAACGGCTACAACGCCTTCTTCGAGCACAGCCTGTTTCCGGCCCTGGCCGATGAGGATGGGTTCGTCACCTTCTTCATCTTGCTGACCCTCGTCGTCGGGATCGCGGCGGCGCTCGGCGTTCGGAAAATAACGGTCCCGGGATCTTTACCACCGGGCGTGGAGGTAATGCGCGAGGATCGTCTGATCCTTCGTGACCAGGACGCTGCCGTTGAGACCGGCTTCTGCAACGATGATCCGGTCGAACGGATCGCGGGTCCAATCGATCCGTAATGCCCCCCCAATCACGGCATTGAAACTCGCCTCGGACACTTTCAGGCCGATCCGGTCCGCAAGGTCGCGTAAAATCACATCCGGCTCGTCCGTGATCCGTTGAATTTCATATAAGTATTGCAGCTCCAGCCGCGTAACCGGCGAAACCAGGATATCCGTTTCGTTCAGCAAGTTCCGGATCACCGCGTTGAACCTCTCCACCAGTCCGGCATACAACCAGACGACGACGTGCGTATCAAGGAAGGTCAATATCGACCTCCTGCTCCCAGCTCAGATCGGCCAGGTCTTCCGGATCGCCCCGGATCACTTCCGGTCTGAGGACCAGCCGCTGGAATTTATCGACTTTCTCCAGCGGCACGATCCGAAGCCGCTTGTCGCCTTTTTTGATCTCCAGCGGCAGCCCGGTGCGGAGCACCTCCTCAAGGAGCCTGTATAAATTTGCTCTCAATTCGGTCGGGGTTACAGTTTTCATGGCAGCTTCTCCATACGTACGCTTTTTCTACTACGTACGTACATTTTACCATGGATTGCAGCGTGTGCAAAACGGTAAAAATTATTCACGCCTTGAATAACATTTATTCATATCGTGAATAGAATTACCCGCAAGTCGCCATTCAGAAGAAACCGTTTATCTCAGAAAGACTACTGCGAAGTTGTGTAGAATACCCTTACCCAATGACCCACCCCGATCTCCACCCGATCACCGCCTTCATCTCCCGCTGGGGGCCATCCGGCGGTGCGGAACGCTCCAACTACCAGCTCTTCCTGGCCGAACTCTGCGACGTCCTGGGCGTCGAACGCCCGCAGCCGGCCGCCGAGATCGAAGCCGATAACGCCTACGTCTTCGAGAAAAGCGTCCCCTCCCGCACGGCACCACCAACGCCATTGACCTCTACAAACGCGGCTGCTTCGTCCTGGAGGCCAAACAGGGCAGCGACCGTCCGGGCAGCGCCGACCCGGCCTTCTCCGCAAAAGAGATTTACCGCCGTAAAACCGCCAAACGCGGGACCGCCGTCCGCGAGACCGGCGCCTGGGACACGATCTCGCTCTAAGCTTTCACTTGACAACCTCATCAAACACATAATATAATCAGTATTATGAATACCGTGTCGGCGGAAGCGGATGTGGCTGAGATACGATTGATCGACCTTGCCGACATCCTGCTCGGTTACCAAACCAGGGGCAGGATCGCTCCAGATCTGAACGGCCGCTACGCGATCATCCGGGGGCAGGACTGCGACGACAAAGCCCGGGTATACCCCGAGCGGGCCATGCGTTTCTCCCCCTCACCCGGGGTTGATCCCGAAACCTACCTGCTGCATGCCGGCGACATCCTGATCCAGGCTCGCGGCCAGAGCCACCTGGCATACCTGGTGGATACCCCGCTCGAGAACACGGTGGCATCCAGCACGTTCTACGTCCTCCGTACCCTGGCGCACGCACCGCTCATCCCGGCCTACCTGGCCTGGTGGCTCAACCAGCCTCCGGCCCAGGCTTTTTTCGAACGGGAACAGGGGCTGAGCACGGTCCCGTTCATCTCGAAAAGCACCCTTGAGCAGACCCCGGTCCGCCTGCCCTCGCTCGAGATCCAGAACCGGATCTGCGCGCTGGTCGCTCTATGGCAGCGCGAGCGTGAGCTCTACCGGCTATTGCTCTCCGAAAAGGAGAACCTGGTCCACGCGGCCGCCCGCGCGGCCGTTTTTAAATCGTTAAATCCTTTGGAGACTTCATGGCACAAAAGCAACTGACCCAACGCGAACTCGGCGAGATCGTCTGGGCCGCCTGCGACACCTTCCGCGGCGCCGTCGACCCGGCCGAGTACAAGAACTATATCCTGACGATGCTGTTTATCAAGTACCTCAGCGATCTGTACAAGGACCAGGCGGCCGAATACGCCGAACGCTACGCCGGCAGCCCGGAGCGGATCCGGCGGGCGCTCGAGCGCGAACGCTTCCGGGTTCCCGAGATTGCCACCTTCGATTATTTGTACAGCATGCGCGACGCCGCCAACATCGGCGAGGTCATCAATATAGCCCTCGAAAAGATCGAGGACGAGAACAAGACCAAGCTGGACGGCGTTTTCCGCAATATCGATTTCAACAGCGAGGCGGCGCTCGGCCAGACCCGCGAACGCAACCGCCGGCTGAAGGACCTGCTGGACGACTTCGCCGACCCGCGCCTGGACCTGCGCCCCTCGGTGGTGGGCGACAGGGACGTGATCGGGGACGTTTACGAGTACCTGATCGGCAAGTTCGCCGCCGATGCGGGCAAGAAGGCCGGCGAGTTCTACACACCGCCGGAGGTCTCGACCCTGCTGGCAAAGCTGGTCGACCCGCAGCCCGGCGACCGGATCTGCGATCCGGCCTGCGGGTCGGGCTCGCTGCTGATCCGGGTCGGTAAGGAAGTGGGGGGCGACAACTTCTTTCTGGCCGGGCAGGAGAGCAACGGGGCGACCTGGTCTTTGTGCCGGATGAACATGTTCCTGCACGCGATGGACGGCGCCCGGATCGAGTGGTGCGACACGATCACCAATCCCAGGCTGATCGAGGGTGACGAGCTGATGCGCTTCGACGTCGTCGTCGCCAACCCGCCCTTCTCGTTGAAGAAGTGGGGCTACAGCGACGTGGGGACGGACCGCTACAACCGCTTCCACCGCGGCCTGCCGCCCAGAAGCCGCGGCGATTACGCCTTCATCACCCACATGATCGAGATCGCGGTCGAGATGGGCGGGAAAGTGGGCGTCATCGTCCCGCACGGGGTCCTGTTCCGCGGCGGGGCGGAGGGGCGCATCCGGCAGCGGCTGATCGAGGACAACCTGCTGGAAGCGGTGATCGGGCTGCCCGAGAAGCTGTTTTTCGGCACCGGCATCCCCGCCGCGATCATGCTCTTCAACAAGGGCCGGGCGGCGTGGGATGAGGCGGAGGACGAGCGCGACCGGCACGTCCTGTTTATCGACGCCAGCCGCGAATATGAGGACGGGACGAAACAGAACCGGCTGCGCGAAAAGGACCTCTCGAAAATTGTGGCGACCTTCAAGGGGTTCGAGGAGGTGGAGAAGTACAGTCGGCGGGCGACGCTGGAGGAAATCCGAGAGGCGGATTTCAATTTGAATATCCCGCGCTACGTGGACACGTTCGAGGAGGAGGAGGAGGTCGACATCGCGGCGGTGCAGAAGGAGATCGAGGCGATCGAGGCCGAGCTGGTGGAGGTGCAGGAGGAGATGGCGGGGCATTTGAAGGAGTTGGGGTTTTGA
>DATKDL010000034.1:0-2532 GCA_035512695.1 Anaerolineales bacterium
TTCCCGAACCGGTACCGGCCGCGCCAGTAGATCCCGTGGGTCTCGACGGGATAGCCCCGGTTGGGGCAGAACAGGACCAGCCGCCCGCCCGGTTTGAGCGTCCGGGCCATCTCTTCGACGGCCCGGCGATCGTCGGCGACGTGTTCGATGACCTCGTGGCTCAGGATCAGGTCGAAGGACCGGTCCGGGAATGGCAGGGTCTCCCCGGCGCCGCACAGGATCCGGTCCGCCCGCGCGGCGGCTTCCACCGCCTGCTCCCGATCGAACTCGAGGCCGATGACCGTCCCGCCCAGTTCCGCCAGCTTTTCGACGTACACCCCCACCCCGCAGCCGTCGTCCAGGACCACGCCGCGGACCCGCTCACCCGCCCCGGCGAGGATCAGCTCAAAGCGCCGCACCTGCCCGGCGCGCCAGACGAGGGAGGGGACCCCGAGGGCGGCGGCCTTATTCTCGGCCATTTATGCTATAATTTGAGAACATACGTTCTGATTCCAGGCGCAAGGCGCAAAGAAACAGGTACTTTGCACTTTGCACTTTGCACTTTGCACTTTGCATTTTGCACCTTGCACCTTGCACTTTCTACTCGGTGCCTGGGACGGTTATAAGGAGTTGGCATGGCATACGACGAAGGGGTCGCCCAACGAATCAGGGAAGTTCTGGATGATCGGGACGACGTGGTCGAGAAGAAGATGTTTGGCGGGATTGCGTTCATGGTGCGCGGGAACATGTGCGTGGGTGTGATCGGGGAGGACGTGATGCTGCGGGTTGGAAAGGAGCGGCACGCCGAACTTGTCGAACAGGAGCATATCCGGCCGATGGATTTCACCGGGCGCCCGATGGAGGGGTTTCTCTACCTCGGGCCGGATGGCTACGAGTCAGACGAAACCCTGGCCGCCTGGATCGACACGGCGCTCGAATTCGTCCTGACGTTGCAGGCAAAATAGAGCGGATGGCCGGGCTTTACCCGGCCATCCGCTCTATTTTGCTTATCTTAGACTGCCTGCCTTCTCATTTAACAGCCGGATAAACCGCTGGTAGAGCTCCTCGGCGTGCTCGGTCGAGTCGCCGATCGCCGTCAGGCCGACCTTGCCGACCGTCCCGATCGGGCTGATCATGTGCATGACGATCCCGGTCTGCGAGGTGTGGTTGTAGTGCAGCCGGTGGTTGCTGACCAGGTCGAACAGGTCCGCAGGGGTGAAGACGTGGTAGGCCTCCGATTTGAGCACATCGGTGGCCACGTAGTATTTCTCCTGGCCGATGGCGGTGTGGAAATACCCGGTCTCTGGCTCGTATTTTCCGTCGGTCAGGTACTGCAGGGTCAGGAACGGATGGGTGGTGCCGCCTTTGCGCAGGTTGATCTCGATCGCGTATGGGTCCCATTCCCCGGCTTTATTCTTCACCACGATGAAATCGATCGCAAAGCGGCCGACGACGCCCTCGGCTGCCAGCCGCCGGCCGACCTTTTCAGCCTCGCGGGCGATCATCGGGCCGTAGGCCCGGTTGGCGGGGAACCGGGCGCCGAGGTAGATCTGCCCGGTCGGACCGCCGAGCATCTGGTCGTGGGTGGACAGCAGCTCGACCACGCCGAGCGGGGTCACCCGCAGCTGGGCACTCGGGCTGATCAGATCCTCCCCCTGGATCAGCTCCTCGACGATGCCGCCCTTTTTTTCGATTTGTTCGATATACCATTCGTAGGTGACCCCGGCGAGTTCGTACTGCATCGAGCGCAGTCGCTGGAATACGGCCGCCGCCTCGCCGTCGGTGCCCGGCTCCGGGAGGCCGGCCAGGTCGAGCTGGGCGTTGCCGTACCCGGAGACCCCCTCGTTGAGCTTGACGATCACTTTCGCCATCCCGGGTTTCTCCCGCCGCATGGCCCGGATCGCCGCACCGAGTTCTTCGGCCGAGAAGATGTTCTCATGGCCGAGCGGGTGGGGCAGACCCTCCTCGGCGAAGATCTGCCGGCAGCCGCTCTTGGTGCCAAAGCCGTAGAAGCGCGGGTCGGCGGCGTACATCGGGATCTCCAGCCGAACGGCGAACTCGCGCTCCAGGTCGGTCGTCAGGAAGGGGACCAGGTGGACCTTGTTCATGTCCGGGATCAGGCCCCGGATGCGTTCGACCAGGCGGGGCCGTTCCAGGATCTTGTTGACCAGGGGTTTCCCGGAGGCGTCGTCCGGCGAGACCAGGAAGAGCCGGGAACGGGCGTTGTTGATCGCCACGCTGGGCAGGATCCCGAGGTAATAATCGATCACCTCGGTTGGGATCGGGATCGACGTCAGGTAGATCAGCCGGATGCGCGGCTGCCCCAGCAGGAAGAGCATGAACAGCATGCGTTCCTCGTAACCCTGCTGGATCGGAAAGGGCATATCCTCATAAGTCGTGATCGAGGGCAGGACGACGACCGTATTCGGATCTTCGATATCCTGGCTGCCGGGGTCGGTCCGTCCAATCTGCTCCCACAGGGGGATGAGCTTCTCCTGCAGGCGCTCGAATTTGGCGAGCATTTCTTCGTGTTGGGGGTCGTTGTGATTTTGC
>DATKDL010000035.1:0-3038 GCA_035512695.1 Anaerolineales bacterium
GGTCCTCCAGCAACTCGACCGCGGCCAGGGCCCGGCTTTCCCGGTGGTTTCGCCGCCAGGTTCTCCGCCGCCGGCCGGACGACGCGCGACTCAGGCGCGCCCGGACAAGTCTCCGCCACGATGCAAGGCCCGAAAGCAACATGGGATCAGTCCTCCAGAGGTCTCGTCAAAGTCGAAGGAAACATGAACGCAACGCGAAAAAATACATGAGACAGGCTGCGGAAAATGCGCTCCCTACGTTAAACGACCCCGCTTGCGGAAATCAACCAATATGTGACGATATTTACAGATTCCCGATCTGAAGTTTTTTCTCGATTTTCTCGTTCGCGAGATCCGCTTGGGAACGAGGTGAACGCCATCAGGGGCCGGGGTCTCCGGGTCGGCCTGGGGATTGCTCCCCAGGCCTCCCACAGACCCGTACGTGCAGGATTACCGCATACGGTTCCTCGGGTCAGGGATTCGCTACGTGACGCAGTACAGAGTGGACGGGCACCGGCGGCGGGAGCGGATAGTGCTCCAGCATCTGCCGATGACGGGCCCACGTCCAGCGGCGTTCGCGGTTGCGGCGGCCCAGCCACTTCTTCCAGAGCCTCGTCACGAAGTGCAACACTCGCGAGAGGGCGGCGGAGTTGCCGGTGATGCCGTAATACGCGAAATGACCGCGGAGCTTCCGAACCAGCATCGCGTGCTGCTGTGCGACCGGCAGGTGCCGGTTCTTGCGGCACCACTCCGAGACCGCCCGGAGCGTCCGCGTGATCCGGTTCGAGGCGGTTTTCCGCTTCACCGCCCAGCCGCCTTTCCGGGTGCGTCCCCAGAAGTGGGTGAACCCCAGAAAGTCGAACGTGTCAGGCACGTCGGAGTGCGAGCGGTCGCGGGACTTCGGCCGCGGCCGGAACCGCACCAGACGCGTCTTGTCGGGGTGAATCGTCAGCCCGTGCTCCGCGAACCGCCGCGGGAGTTCGGCCAGGACCTGGCGAGCATCCGCCTCGCAGGTGAACCCCAACACGAAATCGTCCGCATAGCGGATCAGGAACACCCGGCCGCGCAGCCGCGGGGCCACCTCCTCTTCGATCCACGCATCCAGCACGTAGTGCAGGTAGATGTTGGCCAACAGAGGAGAGATCACCCCGCCCTGCGGCGTGCCTTCGTCCGGGTACGAGACCGCCCCGTCTTCCAGCACGCCCGCCTTGAGCCACTTGTCGATCAGCCGCAGCAGCACGCCGTCACGCACCCTGCGTCGCAGCAGCTCCCGCAGACAGCCGTGGTCCAGAGTGTCGAAGAACTTCCGGATGTCCACGTCGAGCATCCAGCCGCCGCCGGTGTCCATGCTCTGTTTCCAGAGGCTCTCCAGCGCCTGATGCGCCGAGCGCCCCGGACGGAAGCCGTACGAGCCGGGATGAAAGATCGGCTCGTACAGCGGCTCCAGGATCATGGCCACGCCCCGTTGAAGAACCTTGTCTTCCAAGGTGGGGATCCCGATCGGCCGCGTCTCCGGCCCGGTTCCCTTGGGGATGTGCACCCGTCGCACCGGGGGCGCGACGTACGTGCCGGACTTGGCCCGTTCCACGAGCGACCTCAGATTGGGGATGAGGTCGGCGTCGTAGTCGGCGGCCGTCTGCCCGTCCACGCCGGGTGCGGCATCCGTCGAGGTCTTCCGGAAGGCCTCGAACAGCAGTTCGGGAGTCAGCAACTGGTTCAACGACGTGAACGCCATCTCGCGGTTCCGCTTCGCCGCCTCGGCGATCCGCTGGCGTTTCGTGTACGTGTTTTCCGAATTCCCGTGCATTCGTCACGTGTCCTTCCAGCGGTCCCATGATCCGGCGCCCCCTTTCGGTTTTCCCTTCCCTCCACGGGGTCCTCGCGGGCCGAGTTCCCCCGCTTCGCAGGTACTACGGAGGCGCTAAGCCATCCTGCCGCCCGTCCCGCCGCCCTTCGTTTCCTTCGGTTGGCGGTCCCTTCCTGCCGCCGCGTGTTTCGCTCCCGCAGCCGCCCGGCGGCTCGATGCTGCGGGCCTGGGGCTTTAGATGTCCCGGTGACCCCGATTCCGGGTTGTCTCGGAAGGAGACGTCAGGACTTCACACGTTCCTGGGGAACCCTCCCGTGCATCTGCCCTGCTCACAGGACCCCGCCCGGACCGACGCCCCTGGCCCGTCGCGGGCACGCCGACACGGCCCCCACAAGACCTATCATGGAGGCTCCGGAATGGTCTCTTTCGAGGCTCAATCACACGGCTTCTGCACTGGCTGTCTACGCTTCGCCCGGTTCATTACTTCCCCGGACGCAAGACTCGCTCCGGCTGCCGGCTCGGCTCTACCGGGTGGGATTCGAACCCACGGGTTCCAGCGAAAGGTTTCCAAGTCACGTCATGCGTCTCTTCCCCCTTTCCCAGGCACGGCTTACCATCAAGGCAAGCCTTCGTGTCGCGAAGGTCTTCAGAATTCAGTTTTGCCGGGTTGAGCCGTTGAGTGTGGAGAATCGTCGGCCGGCAAAACTGGATTCTGAAGACCTGACCCTGCCCTCCTCACAGAATTTCCCGGTACAGCTCCGCCGTCCTGCGGACCATCGTCTCCACGTTGAACTCGCTCTGCACGAGCCGGCGGCCCGATTCGCCGATCGCCCGCGCCCGGACCGGGTCGTTGAGCAGTTCCAGGATCCGTTCCGCCAGCCGGGAGCTGTCCTGCGGCGGAACGACGAGCCCGGTCTCGCCTTCGCGGACGACACTGTACACGCCTCCGACGCCCGTCGCAATGACCGGCTTGCCCAGCGCCATGGCCTCCAGCATGATCGTCCCCAGGCCCTGCCGGAGCGAGGGCAGGCAGAAGATGTCCATCGCCGCCAGCGACTCGGTGAAGTCGAGCAGGTTGGGGACGAACGTGACGTGTCCGCTGATCTCCAGCTCGCGCGCCAGCCGTCGCAGACCCTCTTCTTCCGGCCCCGAGCCGGCGATGAGGAACTCGACGTCCTGGCGATTCCTCAGGACCTTCGCCGCCGCACCCAGGAGGAACGGCAGCCCCTTGATCGCCTCCAGGGGTCCGGCC
>DATKDL010000036.1:0-2303 GCA_035512695.1 Anaerolineales bacterium
CAGGTTGTTGTCGTTGCGATAGGCGCCGTTGAGGGTGAAATTCATCGACCCGGTCCAGACCTGCCGGCGGTCGACGACGACGAACTTCTGGTGCATCAACCCGTCCGGCCGGTCGACGACCAGCGGGATCCCGGCGTCGAGCAGGACCTGGACCTCCGGCCGGTCGAGCGCGTCCGCTTCGACGACCATCCGCACCTTGACCCCGCGCCGGTGGGCGGCGATCAGGGCATCGCGCAGACCCCACAGGTTCAAGTCATAAGCGGCCACATCCAGGGACGCCCGGGCGGCGTCGATCGCCTGGAGCATCCCCGTCTCCGGCCCGCCCCGGTAGGCGTCCAGGGTCGGGTCGGTGAAGAACACGGCGATCCCCGGCCCGACCAGCGGCGCCGGCGGCGGAGCAGCCTGCGCCCGCACCGGCGCGATCCCCAGGTCCCCCGGTCCGGCGACGCCGATGGTGGCGACGGTCAAAAGCCCACCCAGCAACAGGAGCACCAGGATCAGCGGTTTTCTGCGATCAAAATCAGCCATTCGGATTCCGGAACTTTTGAAAACGTGAAGACCAGGGCGGTGCTGCAGGCCCCCTCGTCTTCGAGTGTTGAACTAACCCAACCGATCGAGCATGCGGTAATACGCTCCCACGAATGGCAGGAACAGCCGGTCCAGGTGCGTCACCAGGCTGCGGGGATGGCGGATCTCGCGGAACAGGCTCGAAGTCTGGCTGCCTGCCAGGAGGGCGCCGGCCTCTTTGCCGAGCTGGCTCGCGATCGAGACCCCGTGGCCCCCATAGCCATAAGCGTAGTGAACCCCGCCGATCCGGCCGATGTGGGGCATCAGGTCGAACGTGATCCCCAGCTTGCCGGTCCAGGAATGGGTGATCGGAAAACCCTCCAGCTGCGGGTAGACCTCCAGCATGCGGGTGTGGAGCATCTGCGCCGATTGTAGCAGATCCAGGTGGGTGGTCAGCCGGTTGCGCCCGCCGAAGAGCATGCGGCCGTCGGGGGTCAGGCGAAAATAATTCAGGAAGTGCTTGGTGTCGTAGAACATCCGCCCCCTGGGGCTGAGTTCGGCCTGGAGCGCAGCCGGGAGCGGCCCGGTGACGATGATATAGCTGCCGGCGGGGAAGATCCCGCTGCGGATCCCGGTGCGAAGACCGGTCGTGTATCCGTTGGTGGCCAGGAGGACTTCCCGGGCTTCGATCTCCCCTCTCGGTGTGAACAGGCGGAACTTGCCGTTGTCCCGGTCGATCCGGGTTACGCGGGCCTGGTCGACCAGGCAGGCGCCGGTTCGGGCGGCTGCCCGGGCCAGGCCGAAGACGTATTTGGCCGGGTTGAGCCCGCCCGAGACATCCTCGGCGATGGCACCGTGGTAGGCGCCGGTGCCGACCTCCTCCCGCAGCCGTTCCGGCGGGACGAGCGTATCGCCGTGGTAACCGAAAGTCTCCCGTCGCCACCGGACGTAGCCGGTGAAATTTGCGTAATGGGAGGCCTTGCTGGCCAGCGCCAGGTGGCCGTCGCGGCGCCAGTCGCAGTCGATGCCCTGCTCCCGGACGATGCGGTCGACGTGCTCGATCGCCTCGAGCGACCAGGCCCACAGCTTCCGGGCGGTCTCCAGCCCGTACATGCGGACGATCCTCCTGAGCGGGGCTTTGAGACCGGGCGTGACCATGCCGCCGTTGCGGCTGCTGGCGCCCCAGCCGATCGTCTCGGCCTCCAGGACGGTCACCTCGACGCCGGCGCGGCGCAGTTCGAGGGCGGCGTGCAGCCCAGTATACCCGCTCCCGACGACGGCGATGTCGGTGTAGGCCGGCAGGTCCCCGGTGGGGATCGGCGGTTGCGCGTGGGCGGATTCGAGCCAATAGTTTTGGGGTTTCGGTTGGATGGCCGGCATCTGTTGGATTCTAATATAATTGTGGTTACGATTAGAACAAATGAAAAATCGAACATGTGGCGGGGCAAAGCCCGCCACATGTTCGATTTTTCATCCCCTCGGAGAGTCCCCATGCCCCAACCCCGCCAAACCCATACCGTCCAGGTCGCCGGCCTCACTCGGGATCTACCCCTCTTCGAAGTCGCCCCCGGCGTGCGGATCGCCGTGCTCAATATCCTGGGCGACACCGAATTGGTGCAGGCTTGCGCCCGGGGCCTGGCGGAAAAGCTCAACGACGCCGCCTACGACGTCCTGGTCACGGCCGAGGCCAAGAGCATCCCGCTGATTTACGCCGTCGCAGCCGAGACCGGCAAGCCCTGGGTCGTGCTCCGGAAGGCCCAGAAGCTCTACATGGGGGATTCGATCTCGGCAGAGAC
>DATKDL010000037.1:0-12421 GCA_035512695.1 Anaerolineales bacterium
GGGGCTCCGCCCCGCTGCGCTTCCCAGTTTTTCACTTGAGCGGATTCGACCGGTTCAGCGCAACGAACAACTCCGCCAGCCTCGGGTTCTCGGCCAGCAGCCGGTACTGCAGCAGCCGGGTCACGGTCAGGAAATCCTTCCACTCGGAGAGAAAGCCCTCGTCCCCGGTGATCAGCTCCTGGGCCTCCTCCAGCGAGGCGCCGGCGTAGTCCGAGACGTCCTTCGTCGTGACCTCATTCTCCAGCGCGGCGACGATGGCTTCGAATTCCCCCTTATCCAGCCAGACCCCGTGGCCGTCCTGGCAGTAATCGACCGTCACGCCCGTGTCACCGTAGGCGATCCGCATCATCGTGAACCGGCATACCGGGCATTTGCGGTTGGACCATTCCGCCGTCAGCACTTCGTGGTCGGACCACAGGTCGAAGTCCAGCCAGCGCAGATCCGGGTCGGCCGCATCCTTGGCTTCGCGCAGTTCACCCGCCTCGAACCAGAGCCCCCGGCACTCCGGGCATTCTTTTATTTGGACGTCGTGGACGGTGCGGGTTTCAAGGGTGGTGTTATCGATTGGGCAGTCCATAAATTTATTATACGGCAGGAACTGCGCAGTTGAGGAAAAAGCCGGCGCAAAACAGGGTTGTGAGCGGGCTTCTTAAATTTTCGAATCGATGTGGAACGGCACGTCGATGATGACGATGTCCTTGTAGTGCCGCAGCCAGGCTCGCAACCGGTTGGCGGTCTGGTTGTGCAGGACCCGCCCGGCGGCGTGCTCGGGGACGAATTCCGGGATGACGATGGTCGTGATCTGGTCGGGGAATTCCTGTTCGTTGACCTGAGAGATGTAATCCACGAGCGGGTTGAGGATATCCCGGTAATCGTACGGAATCGTCACCAGTTTGACATCCGCCGTGATCTTCGGGAAGCGGTTCCAGCGCCGCATCAGGCGCTCTTCCATTTCCGGGGATGTGATGATCGTCACCGCGCGGACGTCGCTGGATAGCCGCTTTGCATATTCAATCGCCCTCAGCGTGCCGCGGTGGACATCGGCGATCGGCACAACGACGACATCGGCGACGGGAGTTAAATCGTCGATCGTCAAGCCCTTGGTGCTCAGCGCCGCCGAGACGTTCTCGTAGTGCCGGTGGACGGCGGAAAAGATGTAGTACAGCGCCGGGATCAGCAGCACGAACATCCACCCCCCTTCCAGAAATTTGGTCGCCACCAGGATGACGAACACGGTGAAGGTCACCATCGCCCCGACCGCGTTCAGGACCCGCTTCCGGCCCGCGTTGGACTCGTAGTGGATCTCTGTCACCTTGGTCTGCATCGTCTCGCCGGGTTTGAGATGGGCGATCCGGCCCATCAGCCGGAACATCCCCGCCTGGGAGATGCTGAAGCTCAGCATCACTCCCAGGGCGTAGAGCGGGAGCATGGCGATCTCGTCCGCCCCGAAGACGACGACGATGGTCCCCGAGGCTACGGCCAGCACGAGGATCCCTGCGCTGTAAACCAGCCGGTCGCCGCGGTTCTGCAGCCATCGGGGCAGGAAATTATCCTTTGCCAGGTAAGAGCTCAACTGCGGGAAGCCTTGATATCCCGTGTTGGCCGCAAGGAACAGGATCAGGGCCGTGAAGATCTGGACCCAGTAATACAGGAAACCACCACCGGTCACCCGACGAGCAAGCTGCGAGAGGATGCTCTCGGCTTCGTGGGGGACGAGTTCCAGATGGGTGGCCAGAAAGGTAATGCCGACGAACAGAGCCATGGCCATGACGCCCATGGCAATCATCGTGATCACCGCATTTCTCGCCTCAGGCGGTTCAAATGCTCGCACCCCGTTGCTGATGGCTTCGATCCCCGTCAGCGCCGTGCAGCCCCCGGCGAAGGCGCGCAGCAGCAGCCAGACGTAGGCGAAGCCCATCAGCGAGGTCTCGGCGGGCACCTGTTCGATCGACGGCTGGATCGTCTCCGCCCCAAACCATCCATAGAACCGCACCACGCCGATCAAGATGACGACCAGCACGCCCCCGACGAAGGCATACGTCGGGACCGCAAACACGGTCCCGCTTTCCCGCACGCCCCGCAGGTTGATCCAGGTGATGAACACGATCGCGCCGAGGGCGATCAGGACGCGGTACTCGAACACCTCCGGAAACGCCGATGTCACCGCCCGCACCCCGGCCGATACGGACACAGAAACGGTCAGGATGTAATCCGTAAGCAGCGCCGCGCCGGCCAGCAGCGAGGCGGAAATACCCAGGTTGTCCTTGGCCACGGTGTAGGCCCCGCCGCCGTCCGGGTAGTGCAGGATCGTCTGGATATAGCTGGTGACGACCAGCAGGACCAGGCCGGCCACCGCCAGCCCAAGCGGCAGGGTCAGCGAGAGGGCGCCGCTGCCGAGTACGATCAGGACGGTCATGATCGCCTCGGTGGCGTAGGCGTTGCTGCTGATCGGGTCGGACGCAAAGACCGCCAGCGCCCGCACCTTGTCCAGGCGTTCGTGGATCTCGCGACTGGTCGGGAAGGGCTCCCCAATCAGGAAGCGTTTTAAATCGGTGAAAGTCATTGCCGGTCCTTTACAGGCAGCCTTCCGGGAACCGGCGCTTCAAAACAGTCCGCGTCCGGCGGGTGAGCCGCAAACCCCGGCATTATCCCATCGCAGGGGTAAAGAAAAGGTCAAGCGGGACTGCGAACGGGTCAAGAAAACGTCAAGGTTGCGGATGCAGGTCTTTGACGAAATCTTGACGCAGACCCGCAACATTTTGTCGAAATATTGACACGCCCGAATTTACAATCCCCAGGTCGATTCGACGCCGGAGCGCGCTATGCAGACCGTCACCTGGGTAGTATTGCTGATCCTGATCGTGAGCGCCCCCTGGGTCTCCCGAAAATGGGGAGGGAAGGGAGACCTGATTTGGGGTATGATCGCGATGATATTCCTCGTGATCGTGGTTCTACTGCAATAAATAAATGAAGCCGCTTTTCTCGACCGATCCGATCCGGAAGACCCTCTCCCGGGCGAGCCGCGCGCCCGGGCATTACCAGCGGTACGCCCTCAGCCTGGGTATCATCGTGCTGATCACAGCGGGCGCCGTATTGGTTCGCGACCTGATCGTCCCCACCAACCTGGTGATGCCCTATCTGCTCGGCGTGGTCAGCATCGCCGTGCTGTGGGGTCGCGGCCCGGCGATCTTTGCATCCGTGTTGGGCGTGATCGCCTTTGACTTCTTTCTGGTCCCACCCTATCTCACCTTCGTGGTGGAAGACACCGAATACGTGATCACCTTCCTGGCCCTTTTCACCGTCGGCGTCTTTATCAGCGGGCTGACCGCCCAACTGAAAGACCGGATGGTGGCGGCCCGGGAAGGGGAAGCTCGGGTCACCGCCCTGTATCGTCTCAGCCACGACCTGGCAGCGGCCTATTCCCTGCCGGATGTGCTGGAAACGATCGGGGCCAATATCCGTATGACCCTCGGAATGGAAGTTAAGATCCACTTGTTGGCATCCCCCGGCGATGGGCCGGACGGGCCGCGTTTCGACGTCTTCCCACGGCAGGATACCGGCAACGGCGGTCCGCTGGACGAAGCCGTGGTCGCAGCCTTTCGGAGCGGCCGGCCGGCCGGAGCCGGGACGCAGGCCATCCCCGAATCCGCGACGGTCAACCTTCCGCTCGTGACCAATCGCGGGACGATCGGCGTGCTCAGCATCTCAGGCCCGCACCCGGCCGAGAATGGACAGGACGAACACCTGCAAAGCCTGGAAGCCTTCGCCAACCTGTCCGCCCTGGCGATCGAACGCGTCTATCTCAACCGGGAGGCCGCCCAGGCCCAGCTTTTGATCGCGAAGGGGGAACTGCAGGCCACCCTCCTGAACTCGATCTCGCATGATTTCCGCACCCCGCTGGTAACCATCACCGGCACCCTGAGCAGCCTGGACACCGGGATCGACCTGCTCGATCGGCATTCCCAACAAAGCCTGGTCCGGCATGCGCTGGCCGAATCCGAAAAATTGAATCGCCTGGTGAGCAACCTGCTCAACATCAACCGTCTCGAGAGCGGTGCGCTCCAACTCCAGCTCGAACCGGTCGATCTGCAGGATCTGATCGGTGCGACCCTGGAGGCGATGAAGAACCGGATCGATCGGGAGATCGTGATTTCGCTCCCCGAAAACCTGCCGCTCGTCGAGGCGGATTTCGTCCTCGTCCAGCAAGCCCTGATCAACCTGCTGGAGAACGCGCTCAAGTACTCTCCCGCTGCGGCGGCGGTCGAACTCGCCGCCGCAGCGGAAGGCGAACGGGTGTACCTCACTGTTTCCGACCACGGACCCGGGATCCCGGCAGATGAGATCCCACACATCTTCAAAAAATTCTACCGGGTCAATTCCGGCCCCCAACCCGGTGGGACCGGAATGGGGTTGGCGATCGTCCAAGGCGTGATGGACGCGCACGCAGGCGTGGTGGACGTCTGTCCCGGGGAGGAAGGCGGCATGATCTTCCGGCTTGGACTGCGCCGGTTTACGATGGACCGGGAGGTTGCCGGTGCCGGATGAGACCGGACTGCGGATCCTGGTGGTCGACGACGAGTTGGCCGTCCGGCGCTTTTTGCGCACTGCACTGCAGGCGAACAGTTACACCGTCTTCGAGGCCCACACCGGGGAAGAGGCCCTGGCGGAGGTTGTCGGCAAGCGCCCGGACCTGGTCATTCTGGATATCGGGCTGCCGGACATCGACGGCGTCGAAGTTACCCGCCGACTGCGGGAATGGAGCGAGATCCCGATCCTCATTCTATCGGTCCACGATCAGGAGAAGGACAAGATCTCGGCGCTGGATGCCGGTGCGGATGATTATCTGACCAAGCCGTTTGGCGTCGGGGAGCTGCTGGCGCGCTTACGGGTCGCGATTCGGCGGATCAGCCGGCAGGCGAGCGAGCCGGTCTTTGAAACGGGCGGGCTCAGACTGGATTTCTCAATGCGAACGGTGTCTGTCGACGGAGCGGAGGTCTCGCTGACCCCGACGGAATACGATCTGCTCCGCATCCTGGCGCAGGACGCCGGCAAGGTGCTGACCCACCGACAGATTTTCCGGGCCTTATGGGGCGAAAGCTACCAGACTGAAGCCCATCTCCTGCGGGTGAATATCAGCAACCTGCGCAAGAAGATCGAACCCGATTCCACTCGCCCGGTTTACATCATCACCGAGCCGGGCGTCGGCTACCGGCTGCGGGTAGCGGATGCCTGAGAAAGGCTCCCTCACGGCATCACCGACGCCGTGACCAGCGCCGGCACCGTGTTTACAGGCGGATCGAAGGCGTTGGCGAGGCCTTCGATCAGCCCGTCCCACCAGCCCAGGCCGATGACGGCCGGATGGGTCATCGAATAAAGGGCCAGCATGACGGTGAAGATATAGGTCAGCGGCACCACGTACTGCCCCGGGCTGTAGTAGACGCTCCCCGCCAGGGCCGCCTGGTAGTCCGCCTTAGTCTTTTCGCCGAAAAGCGACAGCTCCCACTCGGTGTGCTGGTGTTTGTGCGGCTCGCGCAGCCCGCGGTAGGCCAGGAAGGTGATGGGGATATACGAGAGGAGGACACAGGCTTGCAGCAGGAAAGCGAATATTTCTATTTTCATGTTTAATTCCTCCGATGCGGGAACGACAGCCTGATTCTATTCGATTTCGGCGGGTCCTGCGCCTGGCGGCGGTAGGGGTCCTCAGCGCGCTGGTTGCGCTGGACTTCGCCATGGCCTGGCTGTTCCTGGACCCCCTGCTCCGGCCCGGCTGCCGGGTCCCGGAACGGATCGCGGCGTTCCCGGACCCGCAGCCTGTCGAGCTGCATACCGAAGACGAGCTCGTCCTGGAAGGCTGGTACTACCCGAGCCGGAACGGCCGGGCCGTCCTGGCGCTGGGCGGGGTGGGCGGATCGTTGGGCCGGACGCAGCCGCCGGTCGAGTTCCTGCTGGAAGCGGGCTATGGGGTGCTGCAAATCGGGAACCGGGCCTGCGCCGGGGCGCCGGTCGCTTTGGAGACCGGGGCGCTCGTCACTTTGGGCGCCGGGGCGCCGGTCACGCTGGGCACCGGGGCGCCCGTCACTTTGGGCGCCGGGGCGCCGGTCATGCTGGGCACCGGGGCGCTGGTCACACTTGGTGCCCTCGAAGTCCTCGACGCCGAGGCTGGGCTGCGTTTTCTACTGAGCCGCCCGGAGATCGAGCCGGGCGGGATCGCCCTGTACGGGTTCTCGATGGGCGGCGCAGCGGCGATTCAAACGGCAGCCCGGCAGCCGGCGGTCGCGGCCGTGATCGCCGAGGGCGGGTATTACAACCTGGGGGACGACATCGTCGAGCGGGGCTCGGAACGCTCCCTGCCGGAGTTCGTCTTCCTGTACACCCTGGCGGGCGTCTACCGGCTGCGGACCGGGGTGGATCCCTGGGAGGTCAGCCCGATCGATGTGATCGGGGCGATCAGCCCCCGGCCGGTCCTCCTCATCTACGGGGAGACCGAGGCCGAAAGCGGGCGGGCGGCGCTCCAGTTCGCAGCCGCGGACGAGCCAAAGGAACTGTGGATCGTGCCGGGCGGTGGGCACGGGACAAACCATCTGGTCGGCGGTATGGAGTATGAGGAGAAGGTCCTGGAGTTCCTTGCGCGGGTTTTAGGCCAGTAGAGCACCGGCCTGTCTTTATTCGAGCGTAAACTCGAAGGCGCCCTCCGCCACCCCGTCGTCCCCGACGAGCCAGCTGCCGGGCGTGAAGCGCAGGGTGAAGGTACCGGCGGGCGGGGCGTCGATCAGGAAGCGGACGTACAGGCCGGTCGTGGTGACGCCGTCGTCAGAACCCGGAAGCGAGCCGAGATCCGCCCCATCCGGGGCGACCAGGCTGCCGGACGGCAGGATCAGGGCGAAATCCTGGGCATGAATGCTCCAGTTGCCCCCCTTGCGGTTGACAGCGTCGAAATAGAGCGTGAGCGCCAGCTTGCCGGCCTCAACCTGGCTGTAGCTCACAGGCCGGTCGGCGCGCAACTCGGCGCCGGCGAAGTGCAGATCGATCAGCTGCAGCGAGATCGTCCCGGACACCGTCGGCATGGATGGCGCCAGGTCAACGAGATCGCCGCCCTGCGACCCGAGCGGGATCTGCGCACGGTTCTCGTCCGGCCTCCCGACCAGCAGCGCGGCGGTCTCCGGATCGAAATCCGGACCGACCTCAAAACGAAACTCCCCGGGAGCCGATAAGCCCGCCGGAACGGTCGGGTGGTTTGCGTTCAGCATGGCTGGAAAAGCACCGCCGGGTGTGACGAGGGCGAGGGATCCGTCGAAATATGTGTCGGAACCGCCCTGGTTTTCGAATGTCGCCGCAATCGTCACAAAATAGCGGACCTCGTCCGTGAACTCGTGTTCCTCGGCGTAGAACCGCCCATCCCCCAGCAAGACGCGGAAACCGGAGTGCCAGAATTCCCGGTCGACGGTGAACACCTGGTCCGGCAAAACCGGCGCTCCGTCGCCCTGCGGGACGGTGGCATCCGGAGGCAGGTCCGCACCGGGATCCGCCTCGCCGCCGCCGAGCAGGCCGCAGGCAAGCAGGAGCAGGGTGAGCATCGGGAAAAGCTTCGTGAACCCCGAAACTGATCGAGACTCTTTCATTGGTAATATCCTACCACAACGGAAAGCGGGACGAAAAATCGAAGCGGGACGGGGTGACCGGGCGGGCTATGCCCGCCCGGTCACCCCGTCCCGCTTCGATTTTTCTTACATGCGCGGGACTCCCGTTATAATAATTGCAAACCAAACCTCGTAATGAGGGGGGAAAGGACCTGAGAACCACCATGGATAAACAGTCCCTGATCCAAAAGCTCAATGAAGACCTGGCGGGTGAGTTCAGCGCGATCATCCAGTACGTCACCTACGCCGCCAAGGCCACCGGGCCGTACCGGCCGCAGATGGCCGCCTTTTTCCTGACCGAAGTGGCCGACGAGCAGCTGCACGCCCAGTTCCTGGCCAACAAGATCGTGGCGCTCGGCGGGGAGCCGACGACGATGGCGGCGCCCGTCCCACCCGCGTCCACCAACCGGGAAATGCTCGAAGCCGTACTGGCAGCCGAGCTGAACGCCGGAAAGGAATACACCCAGCGCGCCCTGGACGCGGAGGCCTATGGAGACAAGGGCCTGGTCGTTTCGCTAGAGGACATGATCCGCGACGAGATGGGCCATTCCGAAGAGACCGAGCGCATGCTGCGCGACTGGCCGGTCTAATCTTCCGGCCAGACGGCCATGCCCCGCTTGCCGGCTGCGGTCCAAAGCTCACGGTCGAAGGTGGCCAGCACGATCGGCGCGCCCAACCCGTCCTGCCAACCCAGGGCGGCGGATAAATGCACCGCATCATAGGCTCTCAGACCGTCCTCCCGAGCCAGGCGGCCGGCGCGTTCCAGCGCGGCCGGGGTCAGCGTCAACCGGGCAAAAGACAGCCAATGGTCCTGGAAATCGTTCCAGGCCCCCTCCGCCTCATCCCGCGCAACCCAGCCGAGCCGCACGGCCCTGGCCAGGGCAGCCGCCATCTCCACGTGGGCCAGCAAGACCGATCCGACCGTGCCGGCCTGTTCGATCAGGTCCAGGACCTCCGCAGACCCCGCCCCGTTCACGTACCGTTTCACCAGGGCGCTGGTGTCCAGGTACAGGATCATTCCCGATCTTCCACCACGAGATCGGAGAGCAGGCGATCGCCGCGGTTGACGGCCTGCGGCCGGTAATGGGGCAGTTTCCGGCCGTTCCACTCCAAAAGGCCGGCGGACACCATGGCGTGCAGATGATCCTCGACGGTCGGGAGGATCGGGATGATCCGCCCGATAGGCGCGCCGTGGTCGGTCACGATGATGGTCTCGCCCGCCTTGACCCGCCGCAGGTGTTCGCTCAGCCTGGCTTTCAATTCCCGGATACCCACTCTGGTCTCGTTCACAGGAAATTCCTCATTGTAGACATATTTTATTATTTGTGACTACAGATGTCAAGCGGAGCGCGCATCAACCGCGCGCCTCGCGCAGCATGGCGGCGAACTCGTCCGGCAGTCCGTCCGCCGCTTCGATCGCTTGGGCCGCTTTTTCGACGTCGTATGCCACCCGGACAAACTCCGCCGCGATCCCGTCCCCTTCTTCCCGCAGGACCAGGTAGCACGCGCGCGGGTCGCCGTCCTTCGGCTTCCCGACGCTGCCGGCGTTGATCACCTCCCGCCCGCTCGGCAGGGTGCGGTGGTACGGCAGGTGTGTGTGGCCGCAGACCAGGACGTCGGCCCCGGCCTGGTCGAGGATGCGTTCGAGGCTGCTTTCCGGACGGTCCTCGTACAGGTATTCATTGATCCGGCGCGGGCTGCCGTGGACGAGGAGGACGGCACGGCCGCCGAGCCGCAACGGGATCTGCATCGGCAGGCGGCGCAGGAAGGTCTTGTTTTCCGCGGTCGTTTGGGCGTTGGTCCAGGCGATCGAGCGCTCGCCGCGGGCCTTGTCCTCCGGGGTCCTGTAGGCGCAGCCGCAGTCCGGGCTGCTGTTCCCGACGCCTTCGTCGTAATTGCCGATCAAGGTCGGGGTCTTCGCCGCCCGGATGATCTCGACAACCTCGTTCGGGGAGGTGCCGTAGCCGACCAGGTCGCCGAGGCAGTAGCGCTCGGATAGACCCCGGGCGTCCATATCGGCCAGGACGGCTTCGAGGGCGGGGAGGTTGGCGTGGATGTCGCCGAAAATCGCGAGGGTTGGCATGCTTCACCTTTCTGAATTAACCGAAAAAATCGAACGGTGGTGCGGGGCTCCGCCCCGCACCACCGTTCGATTTTTTTGAGATTTTCACCGGCTGCGTTCCAGCATGAGCAGGAAGTAGACGATGCGGGTTTTGAGCTGGAGGGCCGTTTCGCGGAAAGCCTGGAAGCGGGTTTCTTCCGGTCCTTCCGCGGCGGCCGGGTCGGGGAAGCTCCAGTGGATCTGCTCGGGATGGCCGGGGAAAATCGGGCAGTTCTCGCGGGCACGGTCGCAGACCGTGATCACGTAGTCGAAGGGCTCGTCCCGGTACAGGTCGAGGGTTTTGGCGTGCTGGCCGGTGATATCGATCCCGAGATCGTCCATCGCCCGGACGGCGAGGGGGTGGACGGTCGCCGGTTCGGTCCCTGCGCTGAAAGCCAGGACGCCCGACCCATCGAGCGAGCGCAGCAGGCCTTCGGCCATCTGCGAGCGGGCGCTGTTGTGGGTGCAGAGGAAGAGGATACGGACCGGCCTCGACCCGGCGCGGCCTGAAGCGTCGACGGGCGCCGGGTCGAGGCCGGGGTGGATGGCCGAGCCGGTCTCGTTGAGAAGGGCTTTCATCCGGTCGAGGTCGAGGCTGTAGTACGTTTCCCGGCCGTCGGCGATCGAGCGGGTTTCACGGATCAGCCCGGCGAGGCGCAGCCGGTTGAGGTGGTAGGAGACCAGGTTCTGCGGGCGCCTGACCTGTTCGACGAGCTCCCGGACGCGCAGGTCGCTCCTGGACAGGGCGGTGACGAGCTGCCAGCGCAGGTCGTGGCCGAGGGTGCGGAGGAGGTCGGGGACGGGAGGGGAGAAGGCGGTCATGGGCGGGTCCTGGGGAGGGATTATGTATCAAATTATATTATATCAAATTATTTTGATGGTTTACCTCTTTGCATCGAGATCCGGTGGGGTATCATAAAACCCTGGAGAGACCCATGCCCCCTGTCACTCGCTGGTACATCCGCACCTCCCTCGTCTTCCTGGTCCTTTCCCTGGCCCTCGGCGCGCTGCTGGCGGCCCGGACGCCGTTGAACCTGCCGGCCGCGACGGGAGTGCTGACCCCCATCTACTTCCACCTGTTGTTCGTCGGGTTCGTGGCGCAGCTGATCTTCGGGGTCGTGTTCTGGTTATTCCCCAAACACACCAAAGAGAACCCGCGCGGCAGCGAGCGGCTGGCCTGGATCGCTTACTGGTTGCTGAACGCGGGGCTGGTCCTGCGGCTGATTGCCGAGCCGGCAAACGATGTCTCCCGTCGGCCTTTCTGGGGCTGGCTGCTGGTCGTCTCGGCGGCTGCACAGCTGGCGGCCGGGATCCTTTTTGCGGCCAACACCTGGCCGCGCGTCAAAGAGCGCTGATGCCGCGGCTGAGCGTCGTCTTCATCCGGACGTCCCTGCTGCACCTGGTGCTCGGGTTCACGCTGGGGGCGCTGATCCTGGTCCAGAAAGGCGTCGGGGTCTTCCCTTCCGCCTGGCGGCTGCTTCCGGCGCACATCGAAGTCCTGTTCTTCGGCTGGACCGTCCAGCTGATCATGGGGACGGCCTACTGGATCCTGCCCCGCTTCCCGACCCACCCGGTCCGGGGGAACGAGGCGCCGGTCCGACTGGCCTATACCCTCCTCAACGCCGGGGTTCTGGCCGCCGCGCTGGGCCCGTTCCTGACGCCCTCGCCCTGGACCCTGCTGGCCGGCCGCCTTGCGGAGGTCCTGGCGATCATCGCTTTCGTCAGCAACGCCTGGCCGCGAGTGAAGCCGTTTGGAAGATAGCGGTCACTCCGGCGGCTGATCCCCGGTCGGTTCTCCGGTCCCATCCCCGGTCACTTCTCCGGTCACTTCTCCGGTCGCATCCCCGGTCCCATCCCCGGTCCCATCTCCGGTCGCTTCTTCGGTCCCCGCTCCGGTCGCTTCCCCGCTCCGATCCCGCACCAGCTCCAGCCCGCGCTCTGCCAGTTCGACCAGGGCGAACAGCAGCGAGCCGAGCAAGAGGGTGATGGTCCAGGCAGCGGAGGTGATCCAGTCGGGGGCCGCCAGCCGGGCGCTAGCTGCCTGGGTCTTGAAACCCGCCAGCAGATCCCGGTATTCACGGATGACGATCTGCGCATCCGCGAGGGCGGAATTGATCTCCTCCCCGGTCGTGCGGACGGACTGCAGCTGGAGTTCGATGGCCTCCAGGTTGGTCGAAGCTCCTTCCAGGCCTTCGCTGACGTTCTCGAGTGAGGGCGCCAGCGGGTCGAGGCTGGCCGAGAGGTCGCCCAGCGCGACGTTGAGCGGGACCTCCGGCTCGTAGTTCCCCATCCCCAGGAAGGGGATGCTCGCCAGGGACGCCAGCAAGTTGTCGATCAGCAGGGCGCTGGTCTGCGCCGAGGCCAGCGAGGTCTGCGCGGCTTCGACGGAGGCGGGCAGGTCGGTCCCGGTCAGGGTCGCCAGCGAGCCGAGGATGATGTTGGTGTCCCGGATCGCCAGGGTCAGGGTGTGGACGGAGGTATGGACCAGATCGAGGTCGGCCGACGTGGTCAGGAGCACCTGGTCGACGACGTCCAGGCCGTCCCGGGTCGCATCGATCGTCCCCTCCAGCAGAGCCAGGTTTTCCGTCGCCGCCCGGGTGAGTTCGGGGCGGGTCCGCCAGGTCACGATGATGCCGCGCAGGCAGAAGAGGATGCCGGTGACGGCGGCGAGGAGGTAAATCGC
>DATKDL010000038.1:0-13667 GCA_035512695.1 Anaerolineales bacterium
GATCGCTATGACCGGATCTCGTTTTCCGGCCAGTCCGGGCTCACAGCGGATCCGGGCGCGCCTCAGCTCCCCTTCTACAGTTTTATCGTCGCTGTGCCGGCGCATGCCGAGGTCACCCTGCTGGATCTGACCTACGAAACCACCGTCGAACCCGGCACCTATGCCATCGCTCCAGCGCCGGCGCCGAAACCACCGGCGGAAGACCTGACGCCCGGAGCGTTCGAGGCCATTCAGGATCCCGCGCGGTATCGCTCATCCGCCGCTTATCCGGCTAAAGCGGTTCAGCTCGCCGACGAGGCCTGGGTCCGGGGACAGCGGGTCCTACGCGTTATCGTATACCCGTTTCAATACAACCCGGCCGGCGGCCGGCTAACGGTTAACACGGATTTCCAATTCCGGATCGCATTCACCGGCGATCTCTCCGAGACAAATTGCGGGGATTGCCGTTATTCGGAAACCCTCGAGACGGCCCTCCAAGAACAGCTCGTCAATTACGAACAAGGCCTCACCTGGCGGGTGGCGCCCGGGTCGGAAGCCCTTGCGGCCCAGATCCAATCCCCAGAAGTTAACCCGTTCCTCGGACCGCGCTTCGAGATCATCGTAAACAGGGATGGGGTTTACCACCTCACCTACGCCGATCTGCAGGCCGCCGGGATGAACGTGGATAACGTCAACCCGCAGACCTTCCGGCTGGTCAACCAGGGGCAGGACGTCGCCATCCATGTTCTCGGCGAAGGAGACGGCAGTTTCGACTCGGGCGATTTCGTCGCCTTCTACGGCGAGCGCTTCCGGGGAGACGTCATGCAGGCCCGTTATCAAAGCACGATGACGAAGCCCACATTCGACCCGTACGACCAGTCCCTCGCCCCCAACAACTGGTTCTGGAAGTGCTGGGACGGCTGCGAACTGGCCGGTTATTTCGAACGCTACACCGAAAACAACGTTTACTACCTGCTCTCAGGCGGTCCGGCCGGACCACGCATGGATACGGCGCCCGGAGCCCCGGGCGGCGCGCCGATCGCCGAGTCGTATCTCGAAACCGTGCGGGCCGAGGAAGCCATCCTCTGGTGGTCCCACGAATTCTATGACCAGGATATCTGGTACTGGGAGCGCATCCAGACCATCACGCCGCGCAATTTCCCGATCACGCTCACCGATCTCGCCCCCAGCGCATCTTCCGCCACGGTCACGGTTGAAATTTCCTCTCGCGGCCACAATGCGGATGCCGCGCCGGACCACCATTCCCGGATCTCCCTCAACGGCGTCTTGCTGGATGACACCTTTTGGGACGGCCGGATCCGCTACGCATTCACCGGCCCGATTTCCCACAGCGACCTGGACGAAGGCGCAAACACGCTGACGCTGACCATGCTCAACGACGCGGCCCTTCCGAACCCGGACGTCTACTTCGATTTCTTCGAAGTGACGTACGCCCGCGAGTTCGTTGCAATGGATGACCAGCTGGCCTTCTCCCGCAGCCAGAGCGGCTCCTGGCGGTTCCAGATCACCGGTCTCAGCTCCGGCGCCGTCGAGGTCTACCGGATCACGAACCCGCTCAGCCCGGTCCGGATCACGGGCGCTACGGTCAACGCCGGCACGGCGACCTTCCAGGTCACCGACGGTGCGTCCTCGCGGTACGTGGTGGCCGGTACCGGCGCGGGGATCCTGACCCCGGAAAGCATCAGCTTGTACGACCCGCCGGATTTCGATGCGATGGCCGAGGCGGAGTACGTCCTGATCACGCACACAAACTTCCTCCCGGCCGCCCAGACGCTGGCGAACTACCGCAGCGGCCAGGGCTACTCGGTCGCCGTGATCGACGTCGCCGATCTGTACCGCGAGTTCAACGACGGGATCTACCATCCGATCGCGATCAAGAACTTCCTGGCCTGGACGTTCCAGAACTGGTCCGAACCGGTTCGCTACGCCGTCCTGATCGGGAACGGCAATTGGAACATGCGCAACTTCGGGGACGGGAGCCAGGATTACCACAACGCCCCGCCCACATTCATGCCGCCCAACCTGGCCTACGTCGATCCCTGGCAGGGCGAGGTCGACAGCTCCAACCTGCTGGCCACGATCGTCGGAAACGACGTCGTGCCCGACGTCCACATCGGCCGGATGCCGGTCCAGACCAACACCGAGCTGGCTACGCTGGTGAACAAGATCATCGACTACGAAACCGCGCCCTACGCGACGTGGAAGAACAACATCCTGTTCATCGCCGATAATATCCCGGACCTGGCGGGCAATTTCATCGCACTCACCGAAGGGATCATCTCCGACTATGTCGTCCCGCACCCGCCATACACTCCTGTCCGGATCTACCAGGACGACGGGGATGGGATCCCCAACGGGTTCGACTTCGGCTGCACAAGCCTGAATACGACACCGAATGAGTGCCAGGCCGTCACGGACGCCATCATCGCCCAGATCAACGCCGGGGTCCTGATCGTCAATTACACCGGCCATGCTTCGATCAACCGCTGGTCCGGGGAAAGCATTTTCCTCAAATCGGATATCCCATCCCTCAACAATCCGACCCGGCTCCCGTTCGTGATGTCGATGACCTGCCTGGACGGTCATTGGACCTACCCGAACTCGTCGAGCCTGGCGTATCTCTTTCTCACCACCCCCGGCAAAGGCGCCGTGGGCACATTCTCCGCGACCGGGCTCGGTGTAGCCTCAGGGCATGACCCGCTGCAGCGTGGTTTCTACGGAGCGATCATGGGCGCCGGGAACTGGCAGGCCGGCCCGGCTGCGGACGCCGGCAAGCTCCTACTCTGGGGGGGCGGCAACGACCTGGATTTAGCTCAAACCTTCATGATCTTCGGCGATCCGGCCCTCGGTCTTGAGAGCGCCTACAACCTTTCGCTCACGCCGCCCACCAGCGAGACGGCGGGCGCAGCGGGGACGGTCGCGATCCACACCCTGACCGTCAAAAATACAGGCGCTGGAACGGATACCTACACGATCGTCGTCAACGCCGGCGATTGGGGGGCTTCCGCTTCACAGCAAACCGTCGGACCGCTGGCACCCAATCAGACCGCGCAGGTGCATGTGACCGTCTCGATCCCGATCAACGCCATCCATGGGGCGGATGACGTCACCATCGTCACAGCGATCTCGAACCAGGACATCCACCGCTCGGCTTTGGCCCAACTCACGACCACCTCCCTGGGTACATTGGGTGAATCGATCTTCCTCCCGGTCATTATCCGTGAGTAAGACCGCACAGACAGGCTTCGAAGAAAAAAACCGGGCGACGGAAAAAACAGGTTCAAGCGCCGTCCGGGCCGACCTTCAGCGGCTTGCCATGGAATTGGCAGCCGGCGCGTCCGCCCCGGACGACCGGCTGCGGGTCACCGTCGCCGGCGCCAGCATGTCGCCCACGCTGCGGCCGGGGGACGTCATCTTCGTCCGGCCCGGACCGCTCCCCGACCCGCTCCAGGGCACACTCGTGACCTTCTTGACGGATTATGGGCCGGTCACGCACCGCGCCGTCGACCTGGCGCCGGGCGGCCGAATCGTCACCAAAGGCGACCACTCGCGCCAACTTGACGCCGCAATCCCGCTCTCCCGCATCGTGGGGATCGTCGTCGCCGTCGCCGAAGGCGAGAAGGAGCGGCCGCTGCTTTCAGACCCAGGAGCGGTCCGGACCGCCCGGTTGAGCCTGCTGGAAGGGCGCTTCACTGCTCGCTTTAAACCCGAGCAGCGCGGCGCCTGGTGGTTCAAAGCGGCCAATCTCCCTTTCCGCCTGCTTGTATCACTTTCAGCCCAATGGTCCTGACCTCACACTTTCGCGATAGAATTGCGCCGATGATCACCTTGGATTCGATCCCAGTCCCGGCACCCGGAATTTCCAGCCGGATCATGGACGGCGAGGCCGTCCTGGTCCATCCTGGCCGCGGGGAGGTCAAAGTCCTCAACCGGTTGGGCGCCGAAGTCTGGAAGCGTCTGAATGGGGTGCGTACGGTCCGGGACGTCGTGGAGGAATTGATCCTGGTTTACACCGTCGACCAGGCCGTACTGGAAGCCGATGTGACCCGGTTTATCGAGAGCCTGCACACCCGGGAGCTGGTCACCTTCGCAGATCTCGCCGGACGATCATGAAGCCGTTTTCCGCCGAAAGGCTGCTGCACCGCCGGGTGCTGTTCGGCATCGTGGCCTTCATCGGTGCGGCGATACTCGCTGCGCTGCTGACGTCCGGGTCCGCCGGGGCAGCCATCGAACTTGTGTATTTCCGGGTGTTCACCGAGCCAAACCGGATCCGGCTCGAGTGGGAGACGGCGACGGAATTGAACAACGCAGGTTTTTACGTCCTGCGCAGCCAGACGGGGGGTAACGATCCAGCGACCTACGTCCAGGTCACCGTCATCGATGCCGCCAGCGGCGCCCCGTTCGACTTCATCCCCGCCCGCGGCGATGATCTACTCGGCGCGGTGTACGTTTTCTATGATGAAGCCGTCACGATCGGCAGCCGCTATTATTATTTCCTGCAGGATGTCGACTCGAGTAACTCCTCCTCCTACCACGGTCCGGAGGAGGTCGTCGTCGGGCAGACCAGCACACCGGCCGCCTCGGTCACCCCCACCGGGACCGCCGGTGCGCCCACCTCGACGGGATCCGCCGCGACCGCCGCCCCCACCGCCACCCGGACGAACACACCCGTTCCCGGTTTTTTCCCCACCGCGACACAGACCGCCAGTTCGACCCTGACCGGGACTGCCGCGTTCACCGATACCCCGCAGCCCACTGCCACCGAGATCTCCCCCATAGAGCGCACCCTGACCGCCATCGCCGCCACCCTGACGGGCTTTCCGACGGAGACCACGACAGCCACATCGACCGGACTGCTGCCGAGCGAAACGTCCACCCGGACGCCGCTACCGATCTCCACAACGGAAGGAACCGGGGCCGTGGGAGAAGGTCCTCCCACCGGGCGAATCCTGCTGGTCGTCCTCGTTTTTCTCTTGAGCGGCGGGCTGCTGACAACGGGGATCGTTTACCTGATCCGCGACCAGGCCGGGCGCGGCGGGTCGACCGCTCTATAAGATGTCCAACCGCAGGCGCACAGCAGGTCTGCTGCTGCTCGGCGCGCTGCTCGGGCTGGCGGCCGGTCTCTGGCTGCTGCGCAGCCTGTTTGCCCCGAGCTCGCACGACATCCCCGGGGCGATCGATCTTCTCGTCCCGGCCGACGACATCTATGCGGTCACACCGGCTGATCTCCGGCGTTTCGGCTGGGCAGATGTCGCCCCGGTTGACTTCCGCCTCGAAAACGGGGGACAACCATACCCGTTCCACGTGGCCGAGGATGGGGACGGATACCGGATCATATTTTACGGCCGCGGACCGGACGATCCGGACCGGCGCTACACGCCTCACAACGTCTACCGGCTGTATCGCGATGGGGATGCAGACCTGAATTCCCGCCTCATACCCACAGAAGAAACGGGCAGCGCAGCCGCAGCAGTGACCGGCGTGCTGGTCTCCCTGCGGCTCGAGCAGAACGCCCTGTATGTACCCGCCCTGGAGGAAGGGCGGCCATGGTTCTGGCAGCAGCTCGCGGCGCCCGGGGAAATCGAACTGGTCCTTGATTTGGACCAGTTCTCCGGCGGCGGGATCCTCCTCACCGCTGCCTTCTATGCTTCGACCGAATCCGGGGCGGTCGATCCCGACCACCGCCTGAAGATCGAATTGAACGGGAACGAAATTCACAGCGAGAGCTGGGACGGCGCCGGTCCCCGGACGATCGCCATGTCTATTCCGGGCGAGATCCTGCTCCCAGGGGAGAACCGGCTGGTGATCGAGGCTCCGGGCGATACGGGGGTCCCGGCGGACATCGTCCTGCTGGATTGGGTCATCGTCGAGTACCTGCGCGCCGCCGACCTGGAAGGCGCCCCGCTCCATTTCACGGCAATCGGCGAATCGGTCGATTTCTCCGGAACGGATACGGAGCCGGTTTTCATCTTCGAAATCGTCGAGACCGGCGAGGCCGCCGGGCTATACATCCTCGAACCCGGAGCGGAACTGCGTTTTTCGACGATCGCGGGCAACCGCTACGCCGCCGGCGCCCTGGGCGATCTCCGTGCGCCGGCAGGGCTGCGGGCTGTCGAACAAAATCCGGACCTCAGAGACCATGCCGGTGCGGCGTACCTGGCGATCGGCGCACCGGAGCTGCTGTCGCCGCTGGCCGAGCTGCTGGACCACCGCACGGCCGAGGGATTGAGCACGCTGAGTGTTCCGGTGCAAGCCGTGTACGATCAGTTCGGGGCAGGGATGCAGACCCCCGATGCGATCCGGCGGTTCCTGTCGTACGCATACGAGAACTGGAGCGTCCGGCCGGAGTACGTCCTGCTGGTCGGCGATTGGACCTACGACCCGTACGGGTACACCACCGAGCCACCCGAGTTCGGTGTGCCGTCGTTTTTCGTGCACACGGAATTCGGCGGGGAGACGGTCAGCGATGTGGAATTTGCAAAACTGGACGGCGACGAACTGCCGGACCTGGCGCTCGGTCGGATCCCGGCGCGCACTCCGGAGCAGGTCGAGATCGTAGTGGGCAAGACTCTGGCATACGAGACCGGCGCCGGCGGGGCGTGGACTCGCCGGGTTCTGGCCGTCGCGGACGGGTCGGAAGCCCGGTTCTCCAGCGATGCAGCCGCGTTCCTGGACGGATTCGGAGACGGTTTCCAACCCGTGCAAGTGAACCAGGCCGGCGACGGCCGCGCGGTGGCCGGTCAGATCGACCGGGAACTGACGGAAGGAGCCCTGATCTTCTCGTATTTCGGTCACGGCTCGCTGACCCAGCTGGGGAAAGACGGGCTCTTCAACACCGCAGATGCCGCAGCGCTGGCGAATGGGGACCGCACCCCGATCATGGTCAGCATCACCTGCCTGGTCGGGCTGTTCACCCACCCTGTGGTTGATTCGCTGACGGAGGTGATGCTCTGGAATGAATCCGGCGGCGTTGTGGCCGGGCTGAGCGCCACCAGCCTGACGCTGCCGGCCTTCCAGGCTTTTTTAAGCCAGGCGCTGATTGACGGTATCGCCGCCGGACCCGGTCACAGACTGGGAGAGGCGCTCCTGGCTGCCCAGCGTGGGATGCCGACGGATCTCGGACGCCCGGCAATCGAGGTCCTGAATACGTTCATTCTTTTTGGCGACCCTGCGCTCGTGCTGCCCATTCAGACCCCCTGAAGTGTAGGCCCATTGCAGTTGACGGGTATTGCTTTCCTCATGAAATGGATCGAGCAGAATTGAACCAATTGGCGTCCGGATATGACTATATTATTAGTACCTTGTGGATCGATGCAGACATACACCTGATGATGGGATTTTTATCCCGCTTAGGGGTTACACCTTCCGGTGCGATCCATATACGCATAAACACTTAGGAGAAGACATGAAAAATAAAACTCTTTTGAACGTGCTGGTCACGATGCTCGTCATGGTGATCCTGTTCGGCATCGCCCAATCCGCTTCCGCGGATGTGAAACTGTCCAATATTTTCAAGGCCTGGGACCGCAACTCGCTCAGCTTTGAGAACGGGAACGTCGACATTTTCTGGGACGGCGGTTTAGTTGAAGTTTACAGCGTCCTGACTTTTGATAACGACCTTTACACGATCAAGGTCGAGGACCAATCATCCTGCGAGGTCGGCGAAACGACACCCTGGGCAGGGAATATCGAGCTGGGTTTTTACCACACGGATAACTCCCCCCTCGGCGCGGCCGGCTTCCAGAGCACCCTGTCCTGGTCAATCGTCGACTGCGACTTCAACGGCGACGGCGTCGTTAATGGCGCAGACGACCTGGTCGATCTGGGGGAAAACCCGCCGACCGAGTGGACCAGCGCCGATTTCACCATTATCACGATTGATGAGGTCGTCCCCTGTTCCACCGGCAACTGCCTCAACGAGATCGTCACCACCATGTACGTGAACCTGGATTCGGATTGCGATGGGACGCCGAATGAGGACATCGCCCTGGACCGGGTCTGCTTCTTCGCCCAGGCCGTCACTCCGACAATTGACCAGGGACCGCCGTACTGGGGAGGACCACTCCAGGCGCGATTCTCCACAGTCACCTCCACTGGCGGCGGCGATATGACGGTCAACTTCAAACCATTCGGCCCCACCGCCATCACCCTTGAAAACCTGGCCGCCCAGAGCCCCGGCGGGGTCCACCCGGCCGTCTGGCTGGCGATCTTCGTCCTGGTGGCCGCCATCGCCTTCGTCTTGATCCGGGAAAGCCGGAAGGGGAACTTTATCTCCGTTCGTAGACAAGACGAGTAGGCTTAACAGCAAGCCGTTCCCTCAAGAACGAACCAGGCCCACCGGTGGAGATACCACCGGTGGGCCTTTTTTTTATGGAAAAATGAACATCAAAGCGGGGCTAAGCCCCGCGATCAGACCTGCTCCACCGGTTTCGAGGACCGGCGGTCAGACCTGGAATCGATTAGATCAGGGTGAGAGTTTCGCTCCTGCAATGAGAAATCGCTAAGATACCGGTCACCCTTGCTTGATTCGGGATTAAATCTCGTGTAGACTGGTGCTAATCCGGGATCATCCCATCTGAAATACGGAAAAAGAAGGGCGGCGGGGGTGCGCCCCCGCCGCCCTTCTTTTTCCGTATTGTTCAACCCTAAGCAAGGAAAACCCATGACCGCAGAAGCCACCGACGCCGTTCAGCCGGAACCGATCGAGGAAAAGCCGCCCGACCTCGCCCTGCAGCCGGACAAACCGGCAAAGAAACACGTCAGCGAAATGACCGCCAAGCGGAACCATCCGGCCCGCAGGCTGTCACGCTTCGTGCGCAAAACCTGGTGGATGTGGCTGCTGCTTTATATCATCCTGAGAGCCAACGCGGACACCGGTTTCCTGAACGCCATGCTGCTGGTCCTCGAGCGGGTCGGCACGATGGCGATGTTTCTCTCCTTCGCCATCCTGCAGTTCGCCGCCATCTTCTGGTTCATGGCTCGGACCAAAACCGAAATCATCAAACCAGAGGACCCCAAATCGATCACATTCGACGACTACAAGGGCCAGCCGAACCTGCTCAAGCTGGTTCGACAGTGGATCTCGCTGCTGTCCGACCGGAGCAAGTTCCAGCGGATGGGCGGTCAGTTCGTCAGCGGGATCCTGCTTTACGGCCCTCCCGGGACGGGCAAGACCTTTCTGGCCAAGGCGATGGCCGGCGAGGCCGACGTGGCCTTTATCTCGATTGAAGGCTCCGGGTTCAAAGCAATGTTCTGGGGCGTCGACGTGCTCAAGATGATCGCCTTTATCCGCAAGGCCCGCAAGCTGGCCCGCGAGTACGGGGCCTGCATCGCCTTTATTGATGAGATCGATGCGGTTGGCGGCTCGCGCGGCGGCGTGATGGGCAACAACCGGGGGCCGACCGGAATGGGCGCCGGCGGGATGATGGGCGCCGGCACCGGGGCGCTGACCCGCCTCCTCTATGAAATGGACGGCGTCGAAGAGCGCACCAGGACCGAGAAGTTCGTTGCCTGGTGGTACTCGAAAATCCTGCGCAAACCGGCCCCCAAGCGGGACTGGCACGTCCTGTTCATGGGATCGACTAACCGCCCGGACAGCCTCGACCCGGCCCTCGTCCGCCCGGGCCGGTTCGACCGCAAGATCGCCGTCGAACCGCCCGACCGGACCGGCCGGCGGGCGATCGTCGAATACTATCTGAGCCGCATCATCCACGATGACTCGATCGACGTCGACGCCATCGTCGGGGACACGGCCGGCTACACCCCGGCATCGCTGATGACGGCGATCACGAAAGACGCCGTTCGGATGGCGATCTTCGACGGCCGTGACGCCGTCAACCAGCGCGATATCGACCTGGCCTTCCAGGAACAGGCCATGGGGCTCGAGAACCCGATCGAAGAGATGGAAGAGGACCAGCGCGAGCAGGTGGCCTATCATGAAGCCGGGCACGCCGTGGCCGTGTACTATGTGATGCCCCAGCGGCGGATCGTCCGCACCACGATCATCCGCCGGTCGAGCGCCCTGGGCTACGTGCTCTCGGCCGACAAGTTCGAGCTGTACTCGCAGCCGCTGAGCTTCTATGTGCGCAGCATCATGGTCAGCCTGGCGGGCGACGTCGCGACGAAAATCCGCTACAACGAGCCCTGGACCGGGACTTCCAGCGACTACAACAGCGTCCAAAACTACCTATGGGCGCTGGCGGCCCAGGGCTTCTTCGGCCCACCGATCAGCCCGGACCCACGCATCGAGTTCAAAGACGAGATGACGCGTTTCTGGAATGATTCGGAAGCCAAGACCCTCAGGCTGCTCGAGGACCATTGGCCGGAGGTCGAAAGCGTCGCCCAGGCGCTGCTCGTTCACGGGGATCTGAGCGGGAAAGACGTCGTGAAGCTGATCAAGGATGCGAGCTCGAGCAACGGGTACCGGCCGGGGGAGGCAGATGAGCTCGAGGAACTGGTCGAGACGGTATCGGATAGGGTCGCCGAGGCGGAAGCGGCGGATTGACCGCTGCCTGAAGGCATGAAAAGCGCCCGGCGAGTGCCGGGCGCTTTTGATTCCGGGGTAAGGAGGTGACTGTCACCGGCTTCGTAACGGTAATGTTGCGCTATCCGGTTACCATGGTGAAAAAATCATCCAAATACGAGGAGGTGAAATATGAATGGTCGTATGAAAAAAACCGGCGCGCTGGCCGGTATCCTTTTCCCGATCCTGCAGATGACGGCCCAGGGACTGATCCAGATAGGCGGCATGGAGCCGTCCTTCTCCGCACCGGCTGCCGAGATCCTGGAATTCTTTCAAGCCAGGGATCCCGATATGTTCCGGATCGGGGAATTCCTTTCCATCGTATCGATGATCGCTTTCCTGTGGTTCCTGACCGCCCTTTGGGACTCCCTCCGCTCGGCAGACGGCGACGCCGGCTGGCTGGCGATGGTCGTGATGGGGTCCGGTCTCGTTTCAGCCTCAGCCCTGACCGATCCCGGCGGCTGGTCCCTGGCGTTGTTCCGCCTCCCGGAAGGCCTGGACCCCGAAACCGCCCGGCTGCTCTTTGACGAGGGCAACCTCAACTTCGCCAATCTGTGGGTTTCACTCGGCAGCATGGTGCTGGCTGCCGGCCTGAGTTTCCATCTGTCCGGATCGGAGCCGCGCTGGCTGTCCTGGTCGACGATCGCGATGGGGATTGCCCTGGTCCTGGCCAGATTGGTGTGGACCGAACCGATCGCCTTCGCCCCGTATGTCCTGTTCTGGGTCTGGATGATCTTGATTGGCGTGCGCCTGATCCGGCGCACGTCCCCGAAGTGATCCCAAAATGACATCACCCATCTTCTTATCCAACGACTGGACCGGCGTCACCCGGGCCGAGCAGAAGGCCGGAGAATGGCATATCTCGAACGCGCTGGAAGAGGCCGCGGTTCAATGCCTGGCGGTCGACCCCCACCATCCCGGCCGCGTCTATGCCGGGACCCGCACCCACGGCCTGCTGCGCTCGGAGAACGGCGGTGCGGACTGGGAACCGGCCGGTCTGGAAGGCGTCCCGGTGAAATCCCTGGCGGTGGACCCCACCCGCCCCGGCGTCCTCTACGCCGGAGCCAAACCGGTCTCGCTGTATGCGTCCTATGACGACACCGGGACCTGGCAGGAATTACCCGCTATGCGCAAGGCCCGCCGCTGGTGGTGGTTCTCGCCGGCGGAGCTGCCCGAAATGACCCCTTACGTCCAGGCGATCACCGTCTCTCCCGGCAACCCGGACGTCATCCTGGCCGGGATCGAGTTAGGCGCTGTGCTGCGCTCGGAGGACGGCGGGCGGTCGTGGTCGTCCCACCTGCGCGGTGCGCTGCGGGACTGCCACTCGCTCAAATTCCACGCCACCGACCCGGACTGGGCCTACGAAGGCGGCGGATCCGGAGCCGGCGTGGCCGTCAGCCGGGATGGCGGTCGGACCTGGAAACAACCAAAAGCCGGGATTGGAAAAAAGTACGGCTGGATGGTCGCTGCAGACCCGGTCGAACCGGATACCTGGTACCTATCCGCCTCTGACATGCCCAACCTTCTGCGCGCCGAATTCGTTCCCCCGGCGCACAACGACGGCGACGCCCGGGCGCATATCTATCGGTCGTCCGGTGGAGGCCCCTGGGAAAAGCTCAGCGGCGGCCTGCCTGACCCGCTGGATTACATGCCCTATGCGCTCGTGACGGATCCTCAGCAGAGCGGCCATCTCTACGCCGGGCTGGCCAATGGAGAGGTCTGGCACACCGCCGATTTCGGAGACCGCTGGGAAAGGCTGCCGTTCAAACTGGGCGGCATCCACCGGGATATGGTGATCTTGTAAGGATGTTTTCTTATCTGCTGCTCGGGAAAACCTTACATAATTCGGCAACCTGAAGTATCATCCCTCTGGAACCCGCCTCCGGCCGGCTGCACTCGAGGCCTGACTCCGCCTGACGACATGAATACGACACCATCCAATCGCACATACCCTCTGACCCGTCTCGTCGCCGCGGTCGTCGTCCCGCTCTTGCTGCTGGCTTTCATCATCCTCTACCTGTTCCCGGATCAATCCGGGGAGCGTTTCGCCTGGGCGGTGACCCCGCATATGACCGCCCTGTACATCGGCGCGGGATACCTCGGCGGAGCCGTCCAGCTCGCAGCGGTTGCCCTCGGCCGGCCCTGGCACCGGGTCAGTCACGGCTTTCTCCCGATCACGACGTTCACCGTCTTTATGCTCGTCGCTACAATCCTGCACTGGGACCGGTTCGACCTCGGCCATTTCCCGTTCCAGATCTGGCTGATCGTGTATGTCATCACTCCGTTCCTGATCCCGTACCTCTGGCTCAGGAACCGCAAGCAGGATCCGGGCTCGCCTGAGCCTGGAGACCGGATCGTCCCGCTCCCGGCCAGGGCAGCGATGATCTTCTCCGGGGCCGTCTTCGGCGTTTTTGCTTTTGTCGGCTTCTTCTTTCCTGACGCGTTGATCCGGCTGTGGGTCTGGCCGCTGACTCCGCTGACGGCCCGCGTGTTTGCCGGCTGGTTCGCCCTGCTGACGGTCGCCGGGCTTTCAATCGGGCGGGAGCGGCGCTGGAGCGCCTGGAAGATCGGTCTGGCCAGCATCTTCGTCTGGCACCTGCTGGTGGCTGTCGGCGCCTTCTGGAACGTCGCAGACTTCGGAGAGAATGGCCTCGCCAACTGGTTCCTGATCCTGGTCTGGGTGGCCCTGATGGGCATGGCCGGTCTTTATCTCTGGTTGGAACGGGACCGATTCGGGAGCAGCAACGGCCGCACAGGTTTGGTATGATTAAGAACCAATTCGACAAATCTCCACCCCAATTTTCGGATCGTTTCTACGAGGAGTACGACGATAAAGGAGCTGGATATGACACCCCAACAAATCCGCGCCCAGATCACCGCCAACGTCTGGCAGGCCATTGCCCAGACCGGAGTGGACCTGTCATCTGTGCCCAAAGCGGAGCAGGACCGGCTTGCGGCGGCCATCGCCGACAGCTTGCTCGACACGGTCGACCGGCTTCTCGATGAGGCCCAGCCACCCTCCCAGCCGACGGACATGGATCCGGATGATGAGACCGTCGAAAAAGTGCTCTGGGAAGGTCGGCCATACCTATCCCTGGTCGAAAAATACGCCGTCACATCGGATCGGATCAAGATCATCTACGGG
>DATKDL010000039.1:0-15091 GCA_035512695.1 Anaerolineales bacterium
GAGCGTCTGCGGCTCCGCCGCAGCCGCCCCCCAAATCGCCCGACCTTTGAACTTTCGGATAGTTTCTTAGCCTACGTCAAGGATCCTGGCGGTGATGAAAAACAACCACATAAAATTGCACAACAAGACGGACATCAAAGCCCAGGCGCAGATTTTTACCGGGAGCGTCCTGGTCTGTACCGGTCTGGCCGGTCCCGGCGAGACCTGCGACCTGCCTGCTGCGGGTGGCCGGTACGATATTTATCTGCGAAACGGTTCTACCGGCTGGGAACTCGCCAGGAAATTGGACATCGATGCGAAAAGCCTGACCTTGATGAAAGAGAGCAAGGGCTGGTTTGTGATCACCGAAGGGTAGAAATCGGCGGAAATGGGGCGCTGGAGCGGGCCGGACTCGCTCCAGCGCCCATTTCCGCCGATTTCTATGCTCCAAGCGTTCGCATCAGATCGCGCAGGATCACGTCCAGCAGACCCGGCCGGCGCTTGAGCAGGACGTAATCGACCTGCCCACGCTCCAGCGCCTCCCGCAAGAACCTCGCCTTGATCCCGCCCGGGTCCCGCAGCTCCCCATCCCGATAAGCCTCCCGCAGCGCCTGGAGCGAGAGATTGACCGATTCCTCGCCCAACCGCCGCTGGGCTTCGAACTGCCGCTCGCTGAAGAACTGATCCGCCGTGGTGGGGTGGGGAAACATGAGCCTGTCCGTATCCCAGAACTGCAGCACTTCCGGCGGAAGCGATTTCGATATCGCCGGCTTGACGTAGATCAGCCAGCCCCACTCCTCCGGGAGCTTGAGAGAGCCGTCCCGCCGGTGCACGGCCGGGTAGCGGATCCGGCCGACGGCGATGTGATGCGCGCTCGTCCCCGGAACCCGGTCCTTCTCGCCCTCGCCCGCCGGCACCAGCCCGCTCACATCGAGATCGACCTCGACCCCAAGGTCCACCCGGGCGTAGTGCAGGACGCTGAACAGGTCCGGGCACAGCCCCTTCTCGTCCTGGCTGGCGTCGCCGGCGATGATGATCCGGCAGCGGCGTTCGAAAAGCGGATACAGCCCGCCGTTGTCGCGTGTGTGCCCGCCGTCGGTCAGGTTGACCAGTTTGCGGCGGGCGGTCGTTCTGGCAAAGGCCTCGTCCAGCAGGTAGAGCGGCCAGAAGGCTTTCGACTCGTACCCCTCAAACTGTTCGAGCGCCACCTCCGAACGGACCTGCCCCGCGTACACCTTCGGATTGAGCCACCACTGCCCCAAACGGACGTTCAACAAGGTCATCATGAAGGACTGGGCGAAGAAGGTGAATGTCCCCAGGCCCGGTGAGACGGCCGCACCGGACACGGCGATCGTGCTGGAGTATCGAGTCTCCCCGTTCCGGTAATGGCCGGTCCGGATGTAGCCGGTCGCGTTCGACCCGACGAACTCGCGCGAGAAAATGAAGTGCCGCGATTTCCGGTCCCGGTCCTGCAGGTGCCCGCTGCCGGCCAGGTTGATCGCCGTGACCACCAGGTGGTACGGCGCCGAGGTGGTCGGCGGGGAGATCGACCGCAGCGGGTAGCGGGAATCGTCGCGCAGGACGACGATCTGCCCGTCCTCCGTCTCATAGTCCGTCCGCAGGAAGACGTCGACGATGCGGTCGCTGAAGAAGAAGTGCGGGGAGAGGAAGTTGAAGTTCAGCAGGATCCCGATCAAGAGCAGCAGCCCGAGCGCGACCAGGGCGACCCCCAGGGCCTGGATCGGCGCGGTCACAAAGCGGTCGAGCAGCGTCTCGGCCAGGAACAAGACCGAAACCCAGAAGATGACGACCAGCACGCCCAGGACGGCATTGCGGATCCCGGATGGGAGCGTGAACAGCCGGGTTAAAAGGCTTTCGCCGGCCGTCTCCTTCCCCGAGAAGCGCGCCAGGAGAAGGGCCCAGACACCGCTGATCAGCGCCGTCGTGAGCGGGACGGCCGCCCCCGGGGTCTGCGAATCCTCCAGCGCCAGCATGTGCGGGACGGCCAGCAGGGCGAAAAGGACCGCCCCGGCGATGACGTAGGTCTTCATCCCGATCACGGCCCAGATCATCGTCCGGAAGCGAGGGCTGCCCCAGGTCTCGCGCCGCCCGGTCACAACCAGCCGGATCAGGGCGAAAACAGCCAGTATCCCGACCAGGAAGACGGCCGGCTGCCAGATCCAGAGCGGGAAACCGATCAACACGAAATTGGCCTTGGCCCGCGCGACGGCCAGCGCAAGGAGGATCCCCCCGACCTCGAGGCCGAGGATCATCTTGAGGACGAAGCGATCATAGCGCTCCCAGCGGTCCAGCCCGAACCCACCCCACACGGCGATCCGGTGCCGGTAGGCGACCAGCCCGAGCCCGATGAAGACCAGGCCGGCAGCCGGGAGCAGGGTCCACAGCACGCACTCCGGGCAGCCCGCCGGCAGCCCCCGCGCGAAGCGCGGCAGAAGCAACCCGGCCCCCAGCCCGGCCAGGGCCAGGACGATCAGGGCCGTGGACCAGCGCGGCCAGCCGATGATCCCCTTATCCAGCCCTCGATCGGTCAGGATGACGATCAAGACCCCGGCGGCGGCCAGGGAGACCGGGTAGATCAGCCCGGCCGGTCCAAGCTGGGGCCATAGGAAATAAACAGCCGCGGCCGTCTGGGCCAGGAACAACAAGGCCAGCGGGACCAGGCTGTGCGGGTGCGGGAACACGGCTCCCAGGGCGATCCCGGCCGAACGGGCACGGGCGATCTTGAGCGAAGAGACCAGGGTCCGGTCCAGCAGGTACAGGGCGGCGGCCAGGCTGAGGACAAACCCCGCCGCCGCCGGGACCGCCAATGCCGGAAAGGGCGGCGCGGCGCCGCTCAGCTGCCAGCCGAAGAACCAGGCCAACCCGCCGGCGAGCGTGAACAGCAGCAAATTGGCGGCGTAGCCGATCCGCTGCGAGCCGGGCACGCCCGGCACTTGGGCCGGGGCGGGTTCATCATCGGGGGAGTCCCCTCCCGTCTCTGCCGGCGCCGGGGGGCGCGCCGGCTGGGTCGCGTCCTTGGAGGCCGCTTTTTTCCTGGAGATCGGGAAGCTGTACTGGGCGACCAGGAAACCGTAGACCAGCAAACCGGTCGTCGCGCCGGCGGTGAACACGTCCAGGTAGACGTCTCCGGCGCCATACCCGTTGGAGTTGAAGCTCCCGAACAGGAAGGCGAGCAGGTCCCCCAGGTCGATCCCATTTCCGGCCGGGATCAGGGTTTCGGCCAGGATGGCGGGGGCGATCAGGGCGGAGAAGAAATAATGCAGTCCGGCCGCGGCCAGGACGGCCAGCAGGAAAAGGACGAAGGTGAAACCCATCCCGGGCAGCAGAGCCCCCAGGCCGCGCAGCAGGTCGCGGGTCGCCAGCCCAACCCGCGGGATCAAGTAGTTGGCCTTCTTGAGCAGGTGGGCCAGCTGGGCGTTCGGACCCGGCCGGTGCGAGATGTCCCGGTAGGCGCGGTCCTCGGCGTAGCTGGTCAGCTCCTCGAGGTCGTCCGGGGTGCGGAAGGCCTCGATCTGCGGGTTGTACGGGAAGCGCTCCCACTGGGTGTTGAATTCGCCGGCGCGCGGTTGGCGCGAGAGCAGGCTCACCAGGTTGGAAGCCGTGAACCCGCCGCCGGAGACGCTCGAAAAATAGTCGACCCATGGGAGGAAGCGGTAGCGGGCCAGCGCCTGGGAAACGCCCAGGGTGAAAGTGGCGGCGCGGATCCCGCCGCCGGAGAACGACATCCCGACCGCCGGGCGGTCCGGATCGCCTTTCATCAGGTTTTCGTAAGCCGCCCCCTGGACCGGGTCAGCCGTCAGCCCTTCATCGGCGGCGTTGGCCCGGCGGCGGCGCAGGTGGTCACGTTCGTACAGGTGAACCGGACCGGTCTCAGGCGTGTAGACCAGGTCGCCGCGGTCGACCAGGTAGGTCAGGACCTCAGGGATCAGCGCATCCGCCCCGGTCTTGCGCCATTCTTTGCGGATGCGCGGCCGGTCGCCGTCGAGCAGGGCGGCGAATTCGAAGAAGTCGCAGGTGACGAGTTCGCGGACCGTCTTCCAGAGTTCGCAGGCCTGCGGGCTTTCCAGGTCCAGAATCGGGAACCGGACCGGACCCCAGCCCGGGTAATCGGTCGGATCGAAAGGCGGGGCGCAGACCAGGACGCCGATCCCGGCGTCTTCCAGCAGCGGGAACGTTTCGGTCAGATCGGCCAGGACGGCGCGCCAGCCGGACGGTCCGCCCCGGTCGTTTTCCGGCGGGAGGAAGAGAATCAGCGCCGCGCGGGCCGCCGATTTCAAAGCAGCTGCGGCGTCTCTCCGGTCGGGCGACGCATCCAATAATGAATAAACCTTGTCAAATAAAGGGGGTTCCGGGGATGTCATTTGCTCCTCCATACCGGTTCGGTCCGGCCTTGCCCTGTATTTTACAGGAAAGTGGGGAGGGGCAAGTCGATAAAACCGCCGGGCTCCGCTCAGGATACTTGCGGAGTTCCGTCTGGATGCTTGCGGGGGCTTTGTGCAGTCTACAGTGACTATTCGTTGGCGATCGGCAGATATGCCAGGTGGGACGTCCCGAACAGGGCGTACCGGCCGGGGGTGCAGATCTCGACTTCGAGAAGGAAATTCTCGCTGGCCCCCGATTTCACACCGCCGATTGTCTGCACCCATCCATCCTGGCCCAACCGCCAGAGCGCGACGGAGGCGGGGTCCGATATCGCCGATTGGTCCAACGGGCTGTAAGTGACGGCGAGCGCTACCGGGACGGGGCAGCCGTCTGCACTGGGGAAGTCCAGGTCGAACGCGTGGAAAGCGAATGTGTGACCCGGGAACGGCACGGCCAGGGTTGGAGTCAGGTAGGCGGTGGCCGTGACCGCGATGGAGCCGGGCGGGAATACGGCGGTGGTGGGGAGCCCCTGGGTGTCGGTGTAGATCAGCGTGCTCGTGAGAACGGGGGAGACGGCGACCGATGCAGGTGGGCCGAGCATGACGAAGGTCTGGGAGCCGGAGTCCGGAGGAACGGTTGCGGTGCGGGAGGCCGGGGAGAAAGTGTGGTTGCCGAGCGTGGGCGTGATCGTCAGCGCGCCGGGATTGAGGAAATCGAAAGAGAAATTCCCGGCCCAATTCGTGCTTTGGGAACCGGCCGGGTCCGCTGTGATGTCGATGCCGGGGAGTGCGTTCCCGTGCTTGTCGATGATGGTCCCGAAGACGGAATGGCCAAACTGGAAGACGAAGGTCATCCCCTCGGGGTCGAGCAGCCAGATCGTGCTGCGGTCGACGGCGACCTGCGTGGCATCGAGGACGTGGTCGAAAAATGCGACTTCAACCGGAACCGCCGGCGCGGAGATATCGATCACCCGCAGGCCGCCGGGGCCGTCTGCTATGAAGGCGAACGGGTATTCGATCTCAATCTCGGCGGCGGTTCCGGGTGTGGCGAGTTCACCCAGGTGGACCGGGTTTGAGGGATCCGACACGTCGAAGATGACCAGCCCGGATCCGCTCGCGGCCAGGTAGAGCCGATCGCCGATCAGGACCAGGTCGTTGGTTGGACCTGCAACCGGCTCGACGGCGAGCGAGACCGGGTTGAGAGGATCCGAGAAGTCGAAGACCTCAAAGCCGTAAGTCAGACCGGCGAACAGGATATCGTCGACGGCGGCCAGCTTCGTGTAGCCGGTTGGAAACGGGATCGATCCAATCGGTGCAAACTCGTGCGGGTTGGAAAAATCGAGTACGGTCAAAACATCCTCGGAGCGGACGTACAGACGATCTCCGGCCAGTGCGACGGCCTCCGGCTGATCGATCGGACAGGTCGGATATTTGCATTCAAACAGCGGATCGAGGTGCGGTGCGTTCACCAGGTCATACGCCGAAAAATTTCCCCGAACGCTGACCGCAAAGCTGTCAAACCAGGCAAATTCAAACAGGTATCGCCCGAACAGCTCGAATTCCGGGGACACGGCGACATCGTAGCTTGCGGCGTCCGGGCTCCGGAGCGATTCCCAGGTGAGCCCCTCGTATCCGGTGAAATGGCCGGAGTAGCGAGCTTTTTCGATCACCATATCCTGTGGGGCGGGGAGACCGAACTCGGTCATATCTGCTGCGGAGCTCACCGGAAAAAGGCCGGTGCGGAAGGTCCTGCCCGCAGCGTAAAGTGCGGCATCGGTCCCAAACAGGTCGAAGACCGGCCCCGGGAATTCGATCGATCCGATCAGCAGCGGCGCGTTCGGGTTTGCCGCGTTCAGGATGAACAGGTTCGAGTCAAAATAGGGGCCCGAAATAGAGGAGCGGGTGCCTGAGATGTACACGAATGTCTCATGAAGCACGATCTCAATCTGCAGGCCAAACGGCCCCCCGAGCGAATCCGATTCGGACAGGATCACGGGCTGTTCCGGGTCGGACACATCGACGATCGCCAGCCAGATCTCATTCCCGTAAAGCGAATCTTGTGCGAGCACGAGATAGGCACGCCCGTCCAGGACGTCGAAGGCCGGTATTCCTCCAAAACCGATACTGGGAAAAACCAACCACCCGGTGACCACCGGGTTTTGAGGGTCGCTGATATCGAGAATTTCAAACTTGCGATCCAGGTATCCTGCCACGATTGCGGTCCTGTATAAGGTGGCTCCGTCTGCCTTTACATCCCCGACGGCATCGTCATCCCGGTGGACCAGGAGGACAGGGCTCGCCGGTGAACCGATATCGAAAAGGTACAAACCGCCGGATGAGGCAGCGACAAAGAGGTGGCCCCCGTCGAAGTCCAGTTGGACCGCGTCACCCGCAAACCCTTCTTGCGGTCCGTACAGCCAGGCCTGGCTGATCGATCCCGGCTCGCGGAGGTCCAAACCCCGCAAACCGAGTTCGCCGAGGGCGAGATAGGCGAACCCGTCATGGACCACCAGGTCTTCCACCAGGACGTCTCCCGGTACGTCCGGGAGGATGAAATAGCGCAAGACCTCCGGTTCAAACGGATCTGAGAGGTCCATGATCTGGAAATAGCCCTGCGTGGCGGTGTAAGCCAGGCCACCCTCGACGTAGACGGCTCCGTACTCCCCCGTCGGGACGATCTCGGCGAGCACGAGCCCCGGCGGATCGTCACCGGCAGCCCGGGTGCGGTCGGAGATTCGAAAGGAGACCGCCAGCGCTCCGGCCAGGATGAAGGCGGTGAGCATCCGTGTCCGCCTCTTCCCGGGTGGGGACGATCGCCCCGAAAGCGATCGGGGGTCGGATTTTTGACTCGGATGGACTGCCCGGTTCGCTTTACGCATGGGCCTCCATGATTTTTCGGACCGGATCACCAGGATCGATCATGATGAAAATATTTTATCCTCGAAATGCCCCATGCACGGATTACTCTCTCTTTAATGCGAGTTCAATTGTTCATCGTCTATAATCTACCCACCATGACCTCACCTACAGACACCGATTCAGACCTCGTCGAACCCGAAAACAAGCTGCCTTCCACCTCCATTCCCGACCTGCCCCCCAGACTGCGCACGGCCGTCGAACGCGCCGGGTGGACCGAGCTGACCCCGGTCCAGAAAATGGGCATCCCCTATATCCTCGCAGGGCGGGACATGATGGTCCAGGCCCGCACCGGCAGCGGGAAGACGGGGGCTTTTGTCCTGCCGCTTCTCGAACAGATCGACGTGAACCTGGCCGAATGCCAGGCCATCGTCCTGGCCCCCACACGGGAGCTTGCGAAGCAGGTCGCCGAGGAAGCCGCCCTGCTGGCCGGGCCGGACGGGCCGCGGGTAACGGCAGTCTACGGCGGCGCCGCCTATGGACCCCAGATCGAGGATTTCAAGAAAGGCGCCCACATCGTCGTCGGCACCCCTGGCCGGATCCTCGACCACCTGATCAAGCGCACCCTCAAGCTGGACGACCTCCGGTTCTTCATCTTCGACGAAGCCGACCGGATGCTCTCGATGGGTTTCTACCCGGACATGATCCGGATCCGCGCGTTCCTGCCCAAAGACCAGCTGGTCGGCTTGATGTTCTCAGCCACCTTCCCGGCGCACGTCGTCGGCCTGGCCAGGCAGTTTCTGACGGACCCGAATTTCCTGAGCCTGAGCAAGGACCGGGTCCACGTCGAGGATACCGACCACGTCTTCTACGTCGTCCCGCGCATGGACAAGGACCGGGCGCTGGTCAGCGTGATCGAGTTCGAGAACCCGAGTCAGTGCATCATCTTCTGCAACACCAAGGACCAGGTCTTTTACGTCTCGTCCGTCCTGCAGCGGTTCGGACACAACGCCGACCAGCTCAGCTCGGACCTCTCGCAGGACCTGCGCGAAAAGGTCATGGACCGGTTCCGGAAAGGGAAGCTTCGCTTCCTGGTGGCGACCGACGTGGCGGCGCGCGGGATCGACATCCCGGAGATGTCGCACGTGATCCAGTACGAGCCGCCGGAAGAGCTGGAGGTCTACATCCACCGCGCCGGGCGCACCGGCCGGGCCGGGTTGCGCGGGCGGGCCGTCATGCTGGTCGACGTGCTCGAGCGCCGCGAGATCACCCGGATCGGGGCGCGTTACAACATCGAGTTCGAAGAGCTCCCGCTTCCGGACGAGGAGGCCATGGCCGAACTGGTCTCCGAACGCCTGATCATCCACCTCGAGGCGCAGCTGCGCGACCGGGACAAGCTCCAGGTCGAGCGGATGGCGCGTTTCCTGCCGGTGGTGGCAGAGCTGGCCGCCGACGACGACACCCGCGCCCTGTTGGCGATGGTCCTGGATGACCTCTACCACCTCGTCCAGAACCAGCCGCCCGAACTGCCCCCGATCGGGACGCAGGTCGAACCGCGGCCGGCGCAGCGGCGGGGTGGGGGGAGGGGGCGGCGGCGGGGTGGGGGGAGGAGATGAAAGGGGGAATGGGCGATAAGGTGTAAAAGTGGAAAATCTCTGGTTGGAAATTCTGGTTATCCTGCTCCTGATCCTGGCCAACGGGGTGTTTGCGATGGCGGAGATCGCCGTGGTGTCTGCGCGCAAGGCGCGGCTGCAGGAGGACGTGGATGAGGGCCGCGCCGGGGCCGCGGCGGCGCTCCGGTTGGCGGAGGCTCCGAACGATTTCCTCTCGACCGTCCAGATCGGGATCACCCTGATCGGGATCCTGGCGGGCGCATTCGGCGGGGCGACGATCGCCGAGGGGCTCGAAACCTATCTGGACGGCTTCCCGCGGCTGGCGCCCTACAGCGAGTTTTTCGCGGTCGCCGTCGTTGTCGTATTCATCACCTATTTTTCGCTCGTGCTCGGCGAGCTGGCGCCGAAGCGGCTGGCGCTGCGCGACCCCGAGCGGATCGCGGCCCGGGTCGCCGGTCCGATGGGGGTGCTGGCGCGGGTCGGCGCCCCGGTCGTCCGCCTGCTGAGTTTCTCGACCGACGCCGTCATCCGGTTCCTGGGCGTCAGCCCTTCAGAGGAGCCCGAGGTGACGGAGGAAGAGATCCGGGTCATGATCGAGCAGGGCACTCGGATCGGCGTCTTCGACGAGGCCGAGCAGGATATGATCGAAGGGGTGCTCAAGCTCGGCGACCGGCGGGTGGGGGCCGTCATGACCCCGCGCTCGCAGGTCGTTTCCCTGGCGCTGGATGACGACCGAAAGACGATCGCGCGGAAGCTGGCGGACAACCGCTACTCGCGCTTCCCGCTGGTGGAGGACGACCTGGACAGCGTGGTTGGGATCGTTCAGACCAAGGACATCCTGTTGGAACTGCTGGAGAGCGGGGAACTGGATCTGCGGACCCAGTCGCACGAGCCGCTTTACGTGCCGGAGCGTCTCCCGGCGCTGCGGCTGCTGGCACAGTTCCGTGAAAAAGGCGCCCACACCGCCCTGGTGGTGGACGAATACGGCGTGATACAGGGGATTGTGACCCACAACGACATCCTGGAAGACATCGTCGGCTTTGCACCGACGCTCGGCCCGTTTGCCGAGCCGGAACTGGTCGAGCGGGCGGACGGGTCGTATCTGGCGGATGGCTTGATCCCGGTCGACGAGATCCGCTCGCTGCTGCGGCTGGGCGAGCTTCCCGGCGAAGCGGAGGGGCATTTCCACACGCTGGGCGGGTTTGTCACAGCCCACATGGGCAAGATCCCGTCGGCTGGGGAGGGCTTCGCGTGGGGTGGGTGGGCGTTTGAGGTGATGGATATGGATTTGAACCGGGTGGATAAGGTTCTGATCCGGGCTGTTCCTGGTATGATTTTTCCGGACTGATTCGATGCACAGGGGAAGGTTCTCAAACCACAAACTGATCACGGCCCTCGCCGGCATTGCCCTCATCCAGCTGGCATGTTTCACCTCGAATAAGACGATCATCAACCTGCCGGACGGATCGGGTCGGGTGCAGGCGGAGGCGGTCTTCCCGGCCGCCCTGGGTACTGAGATCGACCCCGCCGAGCCCCAGCTCGCCCTGGTGGGGGTCGCCCGGCCGCCCTGGCAGGAAGGCGTCGGCGAGCAGGGGACGATCGACCCCGAGACCGTCTTCCAATTTGCGATGCCATTACCCTGGAACGTCCCGGCCCTCGGTGCGCTCGCGCCTGGACAGGTCGCCCAGGCCGTAAATACCGGGGACGCCCCGCCGTCGTCGCTGACCCAGCTCGAAACGCTCAAGATCCTGGACGCGGCCCGGCAGAACAGCGATCCGAACGTCTACAATCCGTTCGAAGTGCTGGCTTATGCCCCGGTCCAGCTCTCCGGGCTGGATCACAAGGGCGTCGTCGTCTTCCCGGTCGGGACCGATTGGCGTTTGACCGGTGTGGTCCTCGATCCGTGGATTGCGGCTTACCCGGCGGGGGTGCCGGTGGCCGAATGGGCCGGTTCGGTCTGGGTTGCGGAGGCGGCCGTCGTCCCGGAGGTGGACCCGCGGCTTAGCCAATTCTACCCGCAGGGCGGCGGCGGACAGCCGTCCTACCCGCCGGACGCCGAGCGCGACGCCGCGGTCCCGCCTCCCCCGGTCGGTACGTTCGATCGCAGCCTGTTCGCCCGCGGCTCGGTGTCCGTCCTCGTCGTTTTACCGGACGACCGCCACATCGGAGAGATGCCGGCCGGGGGGTTTATCAACCACCTGGCGGGAGGAGCGGAAATGTTCAAGCGGGCCGGTGCGGGCGGCGCATTCGATTGGTGGACCTTCCTGCCCGCGACCGGCTATCGCGTCGAGATCTTCGTCCGGGAAGCCGGTGCCCTGCAGGTGGTCGTGGGAGAATCCGGTTTCGACATCGCCAACCTGCTCGCCGGTGAGCTGCTGAGCTTCACCGTCGCTCCGGACGGGACGCCCGGTCCGGTGACGCGTTCGGGCGGGGATGCGGCGCCGGTCTCCGACCTCGATCCGGATTCGCTGCCGGTTTCCGAAGATCCCGGCGGCACACCCGGATCCGGCGAGACGGCGAGGTCAACCCGGCTGCTGATGGTGAGCGGGTTCGCCTGCATGGTTGGGCTGGGGCTGGCTTTGATGCTGGTCTCCGGGATCGGGCTGGCGCGGCGGGGGCGGCTGGAATGAACTGCACGAACTGCGGGTCGCTGCTGACCCGAGCCGAGAAATATTGCAGCAATTGCGGGACCCGGGTGCCGGAGCCTGGGAGCGGCCCCGACGTCTCGCTGGAGGGTTTTGGGCTCTACGTCGTGGCCGGCCCTGGTGTGGGGCGGTCCTTCTCATTCGGCGAGGCGACACGCCTTGGCCGGGGCGTGGACAACGATGTCCGGCTGTACGATCCGGAGGTCTCGCGCGAACACGCCGTCGTCTACCGCTACGATGGGGGCTATGCGATCACCGATCTGGGCAGCGCCAACGGGACTTTTCTGAACGACGTCCGCCTCTCTGAGCCCGCCTGGATCCGCCCCGGCGACACGCTCCGGCTGGGGGCCGTTGAGCTGCAGGTCACGGCGCCCGGGGTGCCGGTCGTAAAGCGCCGCGCTGCAGCTCCGGGGAACTACTCGTCCGCACCGGCGCTCAACCGGACCGGGTTGGGGGGACTGCCCGGCTGGCTGCTGTGGTTGTTGATGGGGTTTGGGGTGCTGCTGGCGTCTGCAGGGGTGGTCGGGATGATCGCTGTTCTGGGGAACTGAGGCAGCGCGGGGACATAGCGAATGAAAGGAGATGATCGAAAGATTTAAATTAAAACGCAAAGCCACCCCATACTTGATGAGGCGGCATTGCGTTTATTCGGTTCCGTCAGGAGACGGTGCTAGGGAGCGATGTAATTGCCGGTGCAGTCCGTCGTATTGCCGGCCACGTCGACGGCTCTGACATGCACCCGGGCGTTCGCACTGCTGTTGGCCACTTCGAAGGTGGAAGTGATGCCGTATTGGTATCCCGAAGGAAAGGACGGGATCTCCCAACTGCCGATGTTCTTGGTTTGGACGACGGAGATGCTGTCCAGCCCGCTTTCGGTATCCCGCACCGTCACTTTGATGCGGGCAGCGCCGATGGTCGGGACGTACGAGACGCAGCCGGGTCCAGTGGTGTCGGCGACCCCGGCAAGAACCGGGTTGGTCCCCGAAAGGATGAACAACGCCGAGAGGAAGAGCAGGGCGAGCGCCAGCATCAGCAAGCCGGACATGCGAACCATAGTGAAAGTTTTTGCCATTATCCTTACTCCTTACTTGTTTATATGAAATAGAACGCTGCCTCAAAACGGCGTTGTGGATTTCAAAGTTGGGTGAGGGGATAATTAGTTTCCCCAACGTTAGTCCAGTATAGCCGTTTATAAATTGGATTGTCAAGCTTTAATTGGTATTCTTTGGTTAGGATGTGTTGGTAATCATTTGTGAGCTTCCGATGAGATCCGCGAAATACCCCCGAACGGGCAGTTGGAGTATGATTGATGTGACCGAAACATACGCGAACGACCAGGGATATGACAATAAAATTGCGTCTTTTTAACCGCACCGCTCGATCTGGCACCGGCCCGCTTCGGTGGCGCCGGGTTGCCGTTTCTATCTTCGGCCTGGCCGCCCTGGCCGCCTGCGGCAGCGGCGGCGTCTCAGATCTGCCGACACCGACGCCCGGTCCGGCAACGATCGTCCTGCAGTGGTTCCGGACCGGCGGGATCGCCGGTTTCTGCGACGAGATGACGATCACGACCGATGGACTGGCCTTGCTCGCCGACTGCCGGGACCCCTCCCTGGCCGCAGCGGGACGCCGTCCGGTCCCGGCCGACCTGTGGAACCAGCTGCAGAGCTGGGCGGAAAACATCGATGCGTACACCGATGTCCAGACCGACGGCGAAGTGGCCGACGCCATGACGGTCACCATCGTCTTCAACGGGACCGGGTTCGGCAGCGCCGAGGACGAGGACAAGGAAGCGCTCCAGGGCTTCACCGAGCAGCTATACACGAATGTGACACGACTGGCTCGGGAAGGCTGCACGGCGACGGCCAACGCACCGGTCGACCAATACGAACACCCGCGTTGGGAAGCCGCCGTGCCTGGCACGCTCGAAGCGGGGGAGGTTCTCACCCCCGACCGCCAGACGGCAGACGGTTGGCTGAGCCTCGCCGCGGACAGCGGGCAGACCGTGGGGGATGCAGCGACCGGACTGCGCTGGCTGGCGCCGAACGCGCAGATCACGCGCGGATCGGGCTGCGAGGTCCTGCCGCTCGTCCCGGCGATCACGACGGAGCGCTGCTATCTGCTGGTCCGGTCCGCCGTCCCGGTCCAGAGCGGACCGTCGGAGCGCTCCGTCACCCTCACCCAGCTCCGGCCCGGAGAATACACGGCCGTCGTCGGGACGACGGAAAACGGTTGGCTCCAGGTCAACCTCGATGAAAGCAGCAGCCCGCTAACGGGTTCCGGTTGGGTGATCGCAGCCGGGGCGGATCTCGCGGGCCCGTGCAGCGACCTGCCGCCGGTCGAATCTTGAATCGGATCCCTGGGTTAATGGTTTGAATTTATGAGCGAACGTCGCAGCGCATTCCGGTTTGCCGCATTATTGCTTGCGATCACGACAGCCTGCTCTGCTCCGTCGCCGTCTCCCGGCGGAACCGAGCCGCCCGGCGGGCTGACCGGCTCTCCCACCGAGCGCTCCGGGACCGCGGCGGTCCCTGTTCCATCGACTTCGACAGCGGCGCCCATCCCGGTCGCCACGGCCACGCCGTATCCAGGCTCGATCCACGAGCCGTTCTCGATCGGATCGGAAGCCGAGTGGATTTCTCCGGATGGGCTCACGCTGGGGATCAAAATCACCGAAGCCTACCGCGGCTGGGCCGCCCGGCAGATCGTCCTGGCCGGCGGTGAGCCTGCGGCAACGACGCCCGCCGGCTTCGAGTGGTTCTATTTCCGCGCCGAACTGTCCTATTCCGGGCCTGACCGGGGACCGGTCGATCTGGACCCCGGTTTCTGGAGCCTCGTTTCGACCGGAACAACGACGACCTGGGACGATGCTCCGGTTTGCTGTCTCGACCCTTCCTTCGATTTCACCCTGGCCCATGGAGAGACCCGGGCCGGTGTGCTCGCCCTGCTTGTCCCGGTCGAAGAGCCGGCGCCGCTGGTCGGCGCCGGGGGGGAGGCCGGGATCCATTTCGCCGCTTCATACGACAGCCTGACGCCGACAAACGTCCTGTTCGAAGATGACTTCTCAGTCGCAGACAGCGGCTGGCAGGACCTTTTCCGTGACGGCACCGGCGTCTCCGATTACGATCAGGGCGGCTTCCGCCTGCAGGTGCTCGAGCGGAATTACGATTATTGGGCAAACCCGGGGTTGGAATATGCCGATGTCCGTATCGAGGTCGAAGCGGCGAAGATCGGCGGCCCGGACGACAACGCGTTCGGCTTGATCTGCCGCTACACCGATGCCGCGAATTTCTATTTCTTCCTGGTCGCCAGCGATGGGTACTTCGCAATTGGAAAATACACGGCCGGGGATTACGATCTGATCGGGTCGGACTTGATGGTCCCGTCCGACGTCGTCATTGGGGGAGAGGCGACCAACCGCCTGCGCGCGGAATGCATCGGGGAGACTCTGAGGCTGTTTGTAAACGGGGTGCAGCTGGCCGAGGTGACCGACCCGGATCACACCGCCGGGGATGTCGGCTTGATCGCCTCCACCTTCGATGAGCCCGGTACGGATATCCTCTTCGACCACTTTGCGGTATTGTCCCCCTGATAAACTCAAAAATAAAGAGGTGGGGGG
>DATKDL010000040.1:0-15726 GCA_035512695.1 Anaerolineales bacterium
GATTCCTGCGCCCTCTGACCGGCCCCAATAAGGCCGGAGCCGGCATGGACGGCGCTGATCAATTGACGGGCAGTCCGAACCAAAATCGGACCGCCGGGCGGAACCGGTTCGGACGACCAGGATTACTGGATATTGGTCGCCGTCATCCAGGTCTCAAGTCCGCGAATGAATTGATCGAGGTTTTTGGCCTTGATCCCCATAACCGCCTGCACCACGTTATCCGCCAGGTGGTATTCCTGGATCCGTTCTCGGCGGTGACCGTTGAGAATGTCTGCGCAGAACCGGCTGTCCGTGAGCGCCTTGGTGACCATGGCGTTGAGTTTAATCGAGATCATGATTTCCTCCGTTTGGAGCGGTGGCTGGCTTTATCCGCCGCCGCAGCCGCCGATGCTGAAATCATCGAGCGAGCCAGATCCGCCGGTGGCGGCAGAGAGCAGCAGGACAAGGCCGAACATGGCCAACCGCATCCTGGCGGGGCCCAGGTGTGTCTGGGCGGTGATCAGGGACATCGTGAGCAGTTTCATCTTCTATTCTCCTTATTGGTTGGTGGTGTGTAATACGGGCCGATTATAGAATGAGCCTATCAACGCAGCTATAAACGAAAAAGGGCCGCTCGCAGGCGGATTTTCGTTTGCCAACTACTGGAAATGAAAGAGAGGAAAAAGTACGGCGGCCGGCCTGGAACGATCAGCCAGAAATGTCGCGGAAATACCTTGTGAATTCGATCGAAGGCGATAATCCTTCGGACTCCAGAAAAGAAACGACTTTCCGGCAGTATTCGCGGGCAGCGTTCGGACGTCCCTGCTTGATCATAAGTGCGGCGATCGCCAGTTGGGCATCGTCATGATACGGATCGATCTGGACGATCTGCTCGTATAACCCCCTTGCTTTGTGCAGGTGGCCGGCATCGCTCTCCAGGCCTGCGAGGTCCAGCAAAGCAGCCAGGTAATCCATCCGGAGCCTCGACCGGCGTTCCTCGGTCCAATCCGAAAAGACATTTTCGAGGAAATCCCCGGAGTATAGACTGAGCGCATTTTGTAGCAGGTGGGAGCGCCTGCGCGGCGAATCCCGCAGCTCGGAGGCCGTCCGGATCATGTTTTCGAACTCGGCCACGTCGTACCAGACGACCACCTGAGGTGCAATGCGGTAATGCTCCCCGTCCAGGACGAGGATCTCACCGGCTCCCAGCGCCTGCCGCGCTCGCCATAGCGTGGATTGAAATACGGACGTAGCCCGGATTGGGTCGCGGTCGGGCCAGAATTCCAATTTAATCCCCGCGCTTCGGCTGCCCCCAGAGTCCAGCAAATAAAAGAATATTTCCCTGGACTTGGCGGCGCGCCAATCACTGTTGGCGATCGCAACACCGTTGACCACGACGCGGCCGGCGCCAAAGCCGAACACCTCCAGCCGGTAGGTTTTCTCTGGTTCGGTCTCGGGATCGAGCGATTCGTACGCATCTAGACCGGTCTTGAATTTTTTAACCCGCTCGATGAGCGAGTTCAGCTGCAGGTTATCTTTCAGCATTTTCTGTGCAAATGCCAGGAAGTCGGGCATATGCCGCCCGAGGACGACCAGGAACTGATCGTAGCCCAGGATGGCTGTCCAGCTTAGCGTTTTCTGCAGCCAATTCAATGCCTCCGCTTGATCTCCCTGGCGGTACAGAACAGCGCCGAGTAAAAAGCTCGCCTGAGCCTGAGTCTGGGTCGGGTGTGCTGATATTCCGTATCGGTCCAACACGGCCTGAAAAGCGGACCGGGCCAGTTCGGGTTGGCCCATTTCCAGCCGGATCAGCCCATTGAGCAGTTGGTATTCCGGGGTTGTGTCCATTGCATCGCGGACCCGAGCCCCTTCTCGCAGATAGTGAAATGCCTGGTTGAAATCCCCCCGCAGCGCCTCCAGCCGGGCCAACAGTGCAAAGGTCCGCCCGACCAGGGGGGGGTCATTCAAGGGTTCTGCGATCTGGAGGGCGCTGCGTAAATAGCTCTCAGCCTCATCGAGCTCTCCGATATCCAGAAGCCACTCGCCCCAGCTGTTGTAGATAACGATGTCCGAACCGGCCCTGCTGTGGGGGCGGATAATTTCGAGGGCTTCCCGGAGCAGGGGGACGGAAAGCGCGTACTGTCCGGTCAGGTTGTAAAGATAGCCGAGATTGTTGAGCGCCGTCGCCATCTGGCGGCGGTTCGTCCCGGTGCGCCGCTGCAGGTCCAGCGCGCGCTGGAAGGCAGCCTGGGCATTCTGGATCAGGCCCATCTGGTAGCAAACCACGCCAAGGGTCGTCTGGGTCAGGTCCAGATCATGGCTCAGGGTCCGTGTGTCTACCGCCTGGGGTGAGCCGTCCGGATCGGCTGCAGTGTTAGAATCGCTCGCTTTTTCCAACAGCGCCTGCAGACCTTCGACAGCACCTTTAAGCAGGACCAGCCCCGAGGATGGATCGCCGGTGGTCGCCCGGGCGAGGCCTTCGATCCGGTCCATCTGATACTGGCGGAAGAGGTCGAAGTCGGTTTCAACGGCTGTCGGCCAGGCCCGCTGCCAGCGCCCGTTCAAATCAAGCGCTTCCTGGAACCGGCCTTTTTGAAGGTACCCCATACCGCGCGTGATCATCGTATTTTTCTGCTGATCCGTCAAACCCGCCGCCTCGAAGATCGGCTCTGCGACTGCCAGAAGCGCCTCGGCGCGATTGAAATTCCCCTGGTTGATCAGGACCTTGGCCTGGTTGAGGAGCAATTCAGGAGCATGCTCGCTCAGATCGGGCGGCGCAGCCAGGGCATCCATCCAGGCAGCAAGGACGTTATTTCGGCCGGCGATATACAGGTTCTTCGCCACCGGGTTCATCCACTCGGCGGCTCTGCGGCGGTCCCCGGCTGCCAGCTTGTGCTCGATCGCTTTTTCCCAATCCCCCAACGCTCCAAACCATTCCGCGGCGCGGTCGTGCAGCCGGATTTTCCGGTCCGGATCCCGCGTTTCAAGGTAGTTCCGGAGAAAGTCCTGAAAAAGCTGGTGGTAGCGGTAGGTCGTCCGCTGGGCGGTCTCTATCTGGACGAGGAACAGGTTGCGCCGGTCCAGGTCAGCGATGAGATCGGCGGCATGATCGAGGCGGGCAAGATGGTTGCCCAGCTCGATGGAGAACTCGTCGACGATCGAGGTCGCGAGCATGAAATCGCGCAGGTGTTCCGGTTCGTTTCGGAGCACCTCCTGTGCCAGGAATTCATAGACCTGGCCGGTTCCGCCTTCGAAATGGGCAAACGGCCCGCCGCCGTCGGAACGGATCGCCAGCAGGATGGCGACGATCCAGCCGTCCGAGCGGCGGGCAAGCTCCTCGGCTTCCTCATCGCTCAGTTTACTGTGATGGACCAGGCTGACGATGCGCTGGATCTCACCAGCCCGGAAGGCCAGGTTCTCCTTGCCGAGCAGCGTGATTTCTCCCCGGACGTAGAGACGGGCGGTCGGGATGCCGTATTCATTGCGGGAGGCGATCACCAGCCGGAGTTGGCCTGGGAGGTGCTCGAGCAGGTGCCAGACGAAAACGACAATGGGTTCGATCTCCCCGACGATGTGGAAATCATCGATGAAGAGCAAGGTGAAATCATCGACCTGTTGGATCACGGCATTGATGAATTCGACCGCGACCTGGATCGGATCGACCTGGTTCGGAGAATCGGCGACCAACCGTTCGACCTGCAGTCCGAATTCGGGATACTGCTGCTTCAGGGCCAGCGTGAGATAGCGGACGAAATCGGCAAGGGTCTGGTCATCTGCGGTAACCTGGTACCAGCAGGCGACCGCATCGACCTCGCTCTGGAAATCGAGCAGCAGCGAGGTTTTCCCATACCCGGCCGGAGCGGAGATATGGGTCAGCTTCCGCTCGATGCCCTGGTGCATTGAATCGAGCAGGCGCCCGCGGTAGACGAGACCTTTCCGTTTGCGCGGGGTGCGGACCTTCGACAGATTAAGCGATGGTGGCAACGCAGTTCCTCAATCCGGCGTCGATCCGGCTGGCCGGATCGACGAATCTCAAATAAATCCACCAGACATTGAAAACAATTAATGCCATCGAGCCGCCCGAGTGGTGAACCGGTCCACAGAGAATATCTTAACCGCGTTTCGTCTCGATTCTACTGGAAATTCGGCGTCCGGGCGGCCCACGAATATGATGAAATATCCAACAAGTGGTCCGCGTCGAAATGAGGTGTGAAAATTGAAGGCGGCGGCGGGTGCACCTGCCGCCGCCTTCAATTTTCACGATTCCGGTTACCCGATCCTGGCAAATAGATCGACCGAATTCCCATCCGGATCCGAGACCTGGGCGTAGCGCTGGCCCCAAAAAGCATCCCAGGGCTCCCGCACGCCGGGGTAACCGGCGGCGATCAATTCCGCATAGACCCGGTCGACCTCGGCCGGGCTGTCGCACAGAAACGCCAGGCCCATCCGGTGTCCAACGGGTTCCGTCCAATGCTCGCTGAAGCTCATAATGACCTCCAGCGTGTCCCAGGCGATCCGCAAACCCCCGTCCGTCACGAATTCAACATGTCCTTCCGCATCCATCTCCGCCGGGACGGCCATCCCCAACAGCCGGTAAAAAGCCAGCGAGGCGGCCATATCTTTGACGACGATTCCGATGAGGTCCAGTTTTGGCATCTTTTCACCTCTGTGAAAAAATGAGGTCCCGCGGGGCTTCGCCCCGCGGGACCTCATTTTTTCATTACTTTATCCGATACCCCCCCATCTCATTATTGAACACCCACCCCACCACCTCACCGATAAAAATCTTGTCGAACAGATAGACTTCCCGGTCCAGCAGGGCGGAGCCTTTACCGCCGTGGCGCTGTTTGGCGCGGCGCATCCGTTTGAAACGCTCCTGCCAGGTGCGGATGTTCTCCGAGCGCAGGTCGACCCAGCCTTTGCGCGCCCAGCGGTCGACATCGCCCGGGGAGATCTCGACCGTTGTCCGGCCCGCAACCTCGGGGATCCGCAAAAAGGGACCGCGCAGCAGGGTCTCTCCGTCCGGAAGCAGGATCGCACCCCCGGTCGAGACGATCGTATCCCGGACGAACGGCGTTGCTGCCAGAAAGGCGGCCAGGGCTTCCGAGATTTCCTCAGGAGACCTGGCCGTTCGCCGGGATTTCCGGCCGTGATCGATTTCATCCCTGGCCCGCTCGATCACGCGGGCCAGCGTCCGGTAGACCTTTTTGAGCAGATAGGCCTCCCACAACAGCTTGGACAGTTCCGGCGGACCGAGTTCCCCCAGCGCGACCGACGGGACCCCGGTCTGTTTTTCCAACCGGTTGAGGTCCTCGATAGCCTGCCGCCGCAGATAGCCACCCCGGAAGGTCGGGCCCATGATGGCGCTGTCGATCGCCGGGATGACGTCCTTGCCGGTATTGACCCCTTCGATCTCGAGCTCGACCGCCCGGGCGATTTCCTCCGGAGTGATCAGTTCCATTTGCCGCAGGTTTGTGATCGTCTCAAACTCGCCTTTGGCGAAGACACCGTTCTCACCTGTGTCTGCCACGACGAGCTTGAGCTGCTCCTGGGTTTCGAAAGCGGACTCCGGTTTGCTGAGTGCAAGCCGGCCGGACAGCCGGTCGGCCTGGGCCGTGTAGCGGTAGACGTTCTTCCCGCGCCGTTTGACAGCCCTGAAGCTGGTGTCGATCCAACCGACCAGGGCGGCCGGTTTCAATTCCTTGACGATCGGCCCGCCGACCGTCCGGGCCATCAGAAACAGCAGCCCCGTGTGGGCGAAGGCGACGGCGGTCTTTGACATGAGCTTTGCGCTGGGCCGGTCCTCTCCGTGCGTATAGGGGATATTGAGCCCCATCCCGCCGGTGCCGGTCGTGCCGACCTTGAGATACAACCTGGTCCCCGCTTCCCGCATGGCCCGGTTGATGAAGATGACGTGCCGGATCAGTTGAGGGACGTACTGCGAGATCAGCAAAGTCTCGACGGCTCCGGTCAGCGCGTCCACGCTCTCAGTGGAAACGCCATCCAACGACTCCAACCCGGCGTGGGCGATCTTTGAGGCGCTGTAGATGTCCTGGTAGCTGATCGCCGTGGCCGTGTTGATCGCATCGACGATGACGTCGGGCCGGTACTGGCCGATCAGGTGGACGAGCTGGGAGCGATGGTAAGCTTCGTCGTCATCGCCGAAAAGGTCCTCATACAACTCGGCCCGGCGGGCAGGGTCGGCCAGCAGGTCAGACCTGCGCAGGCGCTGCTGCCGGTCACCGTCGTTGAAATCGGCCCGTACGAATACATCCCCCCAGTACCCTTCCACGTTGACATCCGGGAACTCTTTCTGCAGCGCGCTGGCGGCCTCGCGGACCTCCTGCTGGAATAGAGAGGCGATGACGATCGTCTCCGGGTCGAGGTTGGCGCAGATCCGACGGGCGACCTGAAAGCCGATCATCCCACCGCCGCCGAGGATCAGGAAGATTTTATCGTGCATGATCACCTTCGCTGCCACCTGGGATTAAGAAGATCAGCGTCCCCACCCGGGTCCATGGACCTGCCAGCCGGCTCCCCATGGCGATGATATCGATCGGAGAAAGGGCGCTCCCGATCTCGTTATCGAAACTTTCCCGATCCGACGAACTCATCCCCTCCCGTATCGCCCCGAGCAATCCGCTCACGTTCACATAAAGGGTCCGGTTCATCCTGTCCGGGAGAACCTGCCCGGCGGCCTGGTATTCCGGATTTTCGGCCAGGGAAGGACCTTCTCTCAGGACCTCGGCGGCGGTCCGGGCGGAGGTCGCGATCAGGAACAGGTCGTTCACCACGCCGTAGGCAAGCAGCTCGCCGAGGAACGGGTCCCCGACCTGGAAAAACGCCGTACCGTCCAGATCGACCGGATCCGGTGCTGTACCGAGCTCATCTTCCAGCAGGCGTTCGATCCCGTCCAGCACCGGGTCCAGCCCGGCCGGGTTGCCGGTCTCGAATAGAACCGCGATCCCCAGGTCAATCTCGCGGGAGGCGAGCATGCCGTCGCGGCTCGGCAGGGCGGCGATGGCGTATTCCCCGTCCAGGTTGGCGAGCAGATCGTTTGCCAGGCTGAAGCCGAGCTCGGCCTCCAGGGCATCCAGCGACTCGTCGAACGCCCCCCGCTCCGAAGCGCTCATCTTCTCTCTGGCCAGTTCGATCGCCAGGGGCAGACCACGGCCGCCCACAAAGAGCAGGGTGGTCTCGGGAAGCCGCGCGTCGATCGTCGTCGCCGAGGTGATCAGATCGAGCTGCTGCCGCCTTGGTTCGGAAAGCGACTCCGGATCGAATTTGACGGCGTAATCGACCCGGATACCCTCGGCGACGAATGACAACGAAAGGGCTCCATTGAGAAACGGAACGTTCGAATAGAGCGATGACGTCGATGGGATCCCCTGACCGAGCGACCCGGCCAGCTTCTCGAGAGCGCTTTGGGATGCGAACACGGTCAGGAGCGCTTCACGGGGAAGCTCACCCGAGAGTTCGGAAAAATTCTCGGTGTCCATGAACGAATCGCCGGACCGGGCGTCGATGGACGCCCGGATGCCGGCGGCGTCCGGGCTGAGAAGGAACATCCCCCGGTGAATGGCAAACGCGATCCCGCTGCCCTGGTAGCCGGGGAGGGAGTAAATCGTGCTGCCCTCATATTCTTCGGCCTGGAGCGTTTCACCGCTTTCGGTTTCGATCCGGTCCTCGAACAGGACCGCAAACGCCTCGGCTGCGACCCGATCGCGGATCGCGGCGGCGAAGATGAACTCGCCGGTATCGATTTCGCCGAACTCGTCAAGCTCCAGGTTCATGATCCCCAACCCGGCATGCTGCCCGACCCACGGCAGGACGTCGTCCGTCAGGTTGAAACCGGCGTCGCGCTCCATCTCCTCGTCCAGGTCGTGCAGAAAATCCTCCGTACTGGAGAACTCGCTGCCCGGAACGCGCTCAGCAAACGCCTGGAAAACCCGTTCGGCATCGGCGGATTGCAGCCGGAGAAGATCGATCCCGATATAGACGTCGGCCTCGGCCGGTATGGCCTCGGCCGCTGCGTCGTAACGACCGGTCAGGCGGGCAACCAGATTCCAGTCGAACGGGTCCAGGGTTACGATGAGCCCGGCCCCCAGCGCGCAGCAGCAGCTGAGCAATACCAGGACGGTGCAGGTCGCGATCAGGGGAGTCCGGCCTCTTCCCGCGTTCCCGGCCGGTTCAGGGTAAATATCGTCCATCGTTTCCATGCTCACGTCCTCCACGGGTGAAGGAAAAACTGAATGGGTGGGCGGAGAGAACCCCCGCCCTCCCGTTCAGTTTTTTCTATTATACGACTTCAACAAAAGCACCGGCGCCGCCGCCAGGGCGCAGACCAGCGCCGCGATGACGAACGTTTCCCCGATCACCTGGGCGGCGATCTCCATCCCGATCCGGACGACTTCATCCAGGCTCGCCCCTGTTTCGACCATCGACCGGCTGAGGGCGCCGATGCGGTGGACACCGTAAGTGGTCAGGCTGGAAACGCCGATCGTCATCCCGATCAACCGGAAGATGATGACGAGGGCGGAGGCCGTCCCGCGGTGGCTTTCCGGCGCGGCGTCCACTGCAGCGGCGGCGATCGGGGCGATCAGCAGCCCGAACCCGATCCCTGCCAGGACGAGATGCGGAACCATCTGCGAATAGGTCGTCGTCAGACCCCAGCTTTGCATCAGGAGCAGCCCTCCCACTGCCCCGGCCAAACCAATGATCGACGGAAGGCGGTACCCGCTCCGTGCGGCCCAGGCCCCTCCGGGCACGGCCGCCAGGGCCATGGGAATGGTCAGCGCCGACAGCATCCAGCCGCTGTCCCAGGCGCCCTGCTCGAGTGTTTCCGCGAATAGCGAGTTGATGAACAGCGGGACGTTGGCGATCGCCACGAATAACCCGAACCCGGTCAGGAAATTGGCGGCCGAGGCGGCCGAGAAATTGGGCAGCCGGAACAGCCCGAGAGGGACCAGCGGATCGCGCGCCCGGGTTTCCCAGAGCACGAACAGGACGGCACAGGTGACGGCCGTCACGATGAGCGAGACGGCGTAGGGCGGAAGTTCTCCGGCGGTCCCGCCTGCCTCGACGTTCGTCCCCAGCCCGGCGCTCAGTGCGGCCAGCGCGGCCGAGATCAGGATGGCCCCGGCCCAATCCATGCGCCCTTCCCGGCGCCGTTCGGCCAGCCCGCGGGACGCCCACAGGATCAGGGCGAACGCGGCCAGGCAGACCGGCAGGTTGAGCCAGAAAATGGTCCGCCAGTCGAAGAAGCGGACGACGATCCCGCCGTACAGGTGCCCGACCACCCAGCCGGCGGTGTCGACGGCGGCGATCAGCCCCAGCGGCCGGGCGCGCCGGCCGGCCGGGTACAGGTCCCCGACCAGCGCCATCCCGACCGGCACCATCGCCCCGCCGCCGAAGGCCTGGATCATCCGTGCGCCGATCAGGGCGCGCAGAGCGGTGAAGCTTGGGTCCGGTCGGCCGCCGGCGGCCAGGATGGTCGCGCGCTGGAGCAGCCGGGCCGGCCACTCGTCTGCGACGGCGACCAGGTAGGAGCCGAAAGCGAAGACGGCCAGCGCGATCAGGTAGACCCGCAGCCGCCCGTACAGATCGGAGAGCCGGCCCATAAAAGTCATGGCGACGCTGTAGGCCAGCAGGTACCCGGTCACGACCCAGGCCGCTTCGTCCAGGCCCGTCTGGATCGGGATCTCCAGGTCGAAAATGACGTGCGGCAGGACGGCGGAGACGACGGTCAGATCGAGGGCGCCGATGAAGATGGGGATGCAGATGAGGGTGAGGAGCAGGCCGCGATGGTTGGTCATGGAAGTGAGGAAATGGGCGAATGGGCGAATGGGCGAGGCGTTATTGGCCTATTCGCCCATTCACCCATTCGCCCATTCAACTCTCGCCTCACGGCGGGGAGATAACGACCGTCTCCCCAAAGTCCCAGAAATCCACCTGCCACACCGACGGTTCCTGGTCCGGCGCGGCGGCGGGTTCGGTGATGGTGAGGCGGTGGAGGAGGAAGGAGCCGGGCTCCACTAACAGCTGGACGCGGGCAACTTCGGGGCCGATCAGGCCGAAGGTGAGTGGGTAAAGATCGGTCGTGTCCAGGTCGGCGACGACGAGATAAAACTCGACACCCGGGACCTCTTCCAGTTCGAACGGCCGATCGGCCTCGGCGAGCGCGACGGAGTGCAGGTCGTCCAGCAGAATGGCGGGCAAACCGCGGGCCGCATCGAAGAGGGCGGCGGGGTTGAAAGCCTGATCGGAAGGGACCTCGACCCATGCGCGGGTCAGCGGGTGGGTCTCCCAATACCGGTCGCCGATGGCGATCACGCTGATCTCGGCCACGATCCCCGGCAGAACGACGCGAACTGCGGCGGCGGCGGAATCCGGGGCGACGTAGGTCCCTTCGGCGCGGCTGAACGAAACGGTTTCGTCTACATCGATGTAGGCCGGTCCGCCGCTGCGGTCGATCGAGAACGCGAAGCCCGGCAGCCCTGTCATGGCGTCGACCGCCCGGGCGACGATCTCATCGGCAGGCGGCGGAGGCTCCGGCGCCCGGCAGCCGGCGACGACGACCAGGACCAGGCAGCCGGCCAGCCGGCGAACAAAGTGAACAGGTAGACGGTTAGACATTTGGCCTCTCACACCCGGTCCTCTCGCACAGCCGCTTCATAGCCGAAAACGGTTTCGAAGGCCTCGATGAATCGATCGATCACCGCTTCCATCGACGGCGGGTTCCACAGCAGGTCGGCCAGGTTAACGACCGGGTAGTCCAGCCCGCAGCCGACGATCCCCTCCCAGTACGCCGGATCGGTCGCCACGTTGAGGGCGAAACCGTGCCGGGTGACGCCGTGGACATCGAACTTGACCCCGATGGCTGCGATCTTGGAAGGCCGCTTCTTCGCCTCGGGCGGGCAATGCCGGCAGCGGGAGGCGACGTCGGGCTGGATCCAGACACCGGTCAGACCCTCGATCTGCCCGCCGGCCAGGCCGAAGGCGGCGAGGGTCTTGATCAGGGTCTTTTCCAGGTCGCGCAGATAGCCGGTCAGGTCGGCGCGCGGGAAGCGGCGGTAGCCGGCCTCGTCGCGCGCCTGTAGACCGCCCGGGATGAGCGGCAGGATCGGATAACCGACCAGCTGGCCGGGGCCGTGATAGGTCACGTCCCCGCCGCGGTCGACCCAATGGACCGCTACCCCGCGCCGGGCGCGCTCGGCCTCATCCCAGATCAGGTTCTCGGCCCGTCCGCGCCGTCCGAAGGTGTAGACGTGCGGGTGCTCGAGCAGCAGCAGGGCGGGAGGCCGCTCCCCGGCGGCGACCTGCGCAGCAATCGCCGCTTGCAGGTCCCAGGCCTCAAGGTAGGGCATGCGGCCGAGCAGGAGGATTTCGCAGACGTTCGAGGACATATCAGGACCTATCCGAAAATTCGAGGGCTTGGCGAATAGGGGGCTGCGGCGGTGGAGCTGCCGCAGCCCCCTATTCGCCGCCCCATTTTTCGGACAGGTTTAAGTATATCTTGGGTTGGGCGGGCCGAGGCGACCGCGCGGCAGGGTCGTCACGTATTGTGGGTAGGGCCGAATTTGCGCTAGAATTACCGGGAGACATTCACCAAATCACATGATCCCCCTCCGCGACGAAAACCCCTCCCGCAGTTTCCCGTTCGTCAACTACTTTCTGATCGCAGCGAACGTCCTCGTCTTCGTTTACCAGTGGACGACGATGGCGGGGGACCCGAACGCCATATTCCGCTTCGCCCTGGTCCCGGCCGAAGTCACAAGCGGCTTCGACCTGGTCGACGCCCGCAGCGTGCTGACCAGCATGTTCATGCACGCCGGGCTGGCGCACATCGGCGGGAACATGCTCTACCTGTGGATCTTCGGGGACAACATCGAGGACGCCATGGGCCATTTCCGCTATCTCGTCTTCTACCTGATCGGCGGAACGGTCGCCTCGGCCATCCACGTGCTCAGCAGCCCCGAGTCGACCATCCCGACGGTCGGCGCAAGTGGCGCGATTGGGGCGGTGCTGGGGGCCTACCTGGTCCTGTACCCACGCCGCCGCGTCCTGACCCTGCTGTTCCTGGGCTATTTCATCCGGATGATGATGATCCCGGCGGTGTACCTGCTGGGTTTCTGGATCCTGATGCAGGTCTTCAGCGGGTTGATGTCCCTGGGCGGCCCGGACGTGGGCGGGGTGGCATTCTGGGCGCACATCGGGGGTTTTGCGGCCGGCGTGATCCTGGTGCGCCTGTTCGCCCGGCGGCGCAGCGAGGCGAGTGCGCCGCCGGGGGCGTGGTGATGGGCGAGAGGGCGAATAGGCGAATGGGCGAAAAACGCCTCGCCCATTCGCCTATTCGCCTTTTCTCTACGCAAAACACCTCCGGTACAGGTCCGTCTCCAGCAGCCCCTCCGGGTCCAGTTCGACTTTTAGCCGCTTGAATTCCGTCACGGTTTCCTCTCCAAGAAACCGCCGCACGCCATCCGGGCGCAGCGTGCTGTCCTTGGCGAAGTAAAAGCGCCCGCCGGCTTGCAGGACGATCTCATCCAGCTCCTGAACCAGCTTCTTGAGCCGGGCCCGGTTCCCGCGGGTCACGCGGTAATCCTGCGCCAGCGAGAAGCCGTCGACGGCATGCGAGAGAGCGAAGCGGTCCGGGCGGTGGCGCTTCAGGACCCCCAGGTAGTTCGGCAGACCGTGCTTGAGGGCGCGGCGGATCACATCCGCAAAGGCGTCGTACGCCGTCTCCTTCGGGATAAAGCACTGGTACTGGATCATCCCACCCGCGCCGTAGGCCAGCTCCCAGTTCGGGATGTAGTCGAGCAAAAAGTTGAAGGCCACGTGGGTCTGCCGGTGCCGCTTGTGGTTCCCGATCGTGCGGTTGGCCGTGTACTTGGCCAGGTTGACGGCCCGCACACCCAGGTTGTTCAACACCGGGGCCATCAGCCGGTGCAGGATCGCCTTCGGGACCAGCCCAAACAGCCGGTCCGGCAGGACCTGGTGTTCGATCTGCAGCGACCGTTCCGGGTCCGCGTCCTCCCCCGCTTTCAGATTGTCGGCAGTGTGCATCTGCCCTCGGCCGAGGGCACGGCCACCCACGGTGCAGTCGATCCAACCAACCACGTAGTTGTGTTCGTCCTTGGATTCGTCGGTGGCGCGCAGCATCCCCGCCAGGTCCGGCTCAGCCCAGGCGCGGACGTCCAGGTAGCCCGAGTACACCCGTTTCATTTGCATGGTGACCCGGACGATCACGCCGAGCAGACCGAGGCCGCCGATCACGAACCGGAAAAGGTCGTCCTCCGGCGTGACCGTGAAGACAGAGCCGTCCGCCTTGAGCAGGTCGAACGACAGCACGTGCTCCCCGATCGTCCCGGCTTTCCAGTTGTTCTTGCCGTGGATATTCATCCCTAGGCAGCCCCCGATGGTCGGGTGCATCGTCCCGGGCACGACGGGCGGCCACCAGCCATCCGGCAGGATGTGCTGCCAGAGTTTACCGATCGTCACCCCGGGTTCGATGGCGATCACGCCGGTCTCCGGGTTCCATTCCAGCACCCGGTCCATCGAGCGCAGATCGACGACGATCCCGCCCGCGTTGACGGCCGCGTCCCCATAGCTCCTCCCGGACCCCCGCAGTGCGATCGTCCCCCCGTGCCTGCGGGCGGTCTGCATGACTTCGGCGATCTGCTCGACGGAGGTCGGGCAGAACCGGTATGCGGTCGTTTTCAAAGAATGTCCGAAATTATCGAACCGGTGCAGGTTCGACAGCGGTAGTGACTTTTCAGCAGAGGTCAACATCAGAAGTTCAGCCGTCTGAACACCGCCGACGGCAGGTTGCGCACGACGAGCATGATCCAGCGCCAGCGTTTCGGAGTGTAGACGACCTGGGCACGGCCGGCCATGGCGCGGGCGATGTCGCGGGCTACCAGGTCCGGCTGGACCATCATGAACCCACCGACCTCCCGGGTCAATTCGGTGTCGACGGGGCCGGGGCGCACGGTCAGGACGTGGACACCCGAGCGGGTCAGCCGGTTGCGCAGGGCTTCGAGAAAGGCGTCAAAGCCAGCCTTGGAGGCATTGTAGCCGGGGTTCTTGACCCGGCCGCGCTCGGCCGCCACGGACGAGATCCCGACGATCTGTCCGGCGCGCATCTTTTCAAACAGCACGGCGGCGGAGCCCAGCCAGGCCATGCCCCCCAACAGCTGGACGTCGATCATCGCTTTGTTCTTCTCGAAATGATACTCCGAGAACCCGACCGCCGGCATCACCCCGGCGTTGTAGACCAGCACATCGATCCGTTTCAGATCGGCCAGGATGGACTGGAAAAGCCCCGGAACGGCCGCATAGTCAGTGACGTCGTGGACGTAGGAACGGGCGTTCTCCCCGGCGGCGTTGAGCTCCGCACACAGGGCCTCCAGCGCAGCCTCATCCCGTGAAAGAAGCGCCACGAAATACCCCCGCCGGACCAGCTCCCGCGCCAGGTCGGCCCCGATCCCGCGCGATGCCCCGACGATGACGGCGCGTTTACGATGGTTTGACAGCGGCGTTTCGGGTGGAAAATAGGACATGCGGGAATTATACGACGGACGGGGCACGGTGTGCCAGGTGCCGGGTGCAAGGTAGGGCGTACGGGGCGCGGGATGTGGGCTGCAACGCGCCGGCCCGGCTAATCATCCTGCACCTCCCGCGCAAACCGCTCCAACGCGATGATGTGTTTTTGGGGCGAATCGAACCCGGCCCCCATCGTATTGACGGCCGCATAACCGGCGCCGATCGCTTTCCATCCGTCCAGAGATCGGCGCCAGGCGTCCGGATCTCCTTCACCGTAGTGGATGCGGGGCTCCAGGCCGATCTCGTCACGCGATCGGCCGGCCGCTTCCGCCGCTGCGTAGAGCTGCTCCAGCCAGCCGCGAGATTGTTCGGCCTCACGGTAACCCGGCAGCCAGCCGGCCCCGAACCGGACGACCCGCCGCATCATCTCGTCCGAGTGCCCGCCAAACCACAAAGGGATCGGGCGCTGGACCGGGAGCGGCAGGATCCCGACGTCCGGCAGGTTGTGATATTTTCCGGAGAAGCGCACCACCGGATCGGTCCACAGCGCCTGGAGCACCGCAAGCTGCTCGTCCATCCGCCGGCCGCGGTTCTCCGGGTTCTCGCCCATGGCCGCCATTTCGGCCTTGTTCCAACCCGCTCCAACCCCCAGGCGAAGCCGGCCCTCACTCAAAAGGTCCAGTTCAGCGGCCTGCTTGGCGACCAAAGCGGTCTGCCGCTGCGGGAGGATCAGGATCCCGGTGAGGAAGCCGATCCGGGTCGTGATCCCGGCCAGGAAGGCGAACAGGACGAATGGTTCGTGGAAAGGGTGCTCGTGGGTGTACGGCCCGCGCCAGGTCCCCTCATACCCGTTCCGCCGGATATTCTCCGGCGTCGGCGCGGCGCCCAGGACGTGTTCGTAGGCCAGGATATGGGAATATCCGAGCCCTTCGGCGGTCTGGGCGTAATCGCGGATGGCGGTCACGTCGTTCCCGATTTCGGTTTGAGGGAAGACCACTCCGATCTTCATGGCTGCTCCTTGACTGGTGCGAGATCGGCGACGAAGATCCGGGATCGGGCCAGGCCCGATCCGATCCAGGATCCTCGTCGCCGTCCTTTTCTTTTATAGCGCCTCTGATTCATGGTAGATTTAAGAACCTATCCGAAAATTCTGAAGCCGGGCGAATTTGGGGGCGGCTGCGGCGGAGCCGCCGCCGCCCCCAAATT
>DATKDL010000041.1:0-2582 GCA_035512695.1 Anaerolineales bacterium
CCGGGCATGAAGCCGGGGACGTCCTCGAAGGTCAGGATCGGCAGGTTGAACGAATCGCAGAAGCGGACGAAGCGGGCGGCCTTCTCGGAGGCGTCGATGTCGAGCACGCCGGCCAGGACAAGCGGCTGGTTGGCGATGATCCCGATGCTGTGACCGCCCAGCCGGGCGAACCCGACCACGATATTGGCGGCGTAGCTCTCGTGGATCTCGAAGAAATCGCCCTCATCGACGATCAACCGGATGACTTCCTTGATGTCGTACGGCTTACCCGTATCCTGCGGGATGATCGTATCGAGCGCCTCCTCGCTGCGCAGCGGGGTGTCGTCCGGAGTCTTGTAGAGCGGGTCCTCCATGTTATTCTGCGGCAGGAAGGACAGCAGCTTGCGAACCAGGTAGAGCGTGTCCGCCTCGCTGTCGGCGGCGATGTGGCAGACTCCGGAGGTCTCCGAGTGGACGCTTGCGCCGCCCAGGTCCTCGAACGAGACGTCTTCGTGGGTGACGGCCTTGACCACGTCCGGCCCGGTCACGAACATATAGGACGAGTTGCGCACCATGAAGATAAAATCGGTCAGCGCCGGGGAGTAGACTGCCCCGCCGGCGCAGGGCCCCATGATCACGCTGATCTGCGGGATGACGCCGGACGAGAGCGTGTTCCTGAGGAAGATGTCGGCGTAGCCGCCCAGCGAGACGACGCCCTCCTGGATGCGGGCCCCGCCGGAGTCGTTCAGCCCGATGATCGGGGAGCCGGTCTTGAGCGCCAGCTCCTGGATCTTGACGATCTTTCCGGCGTGGGCCTCCCCCAGGCTGCCCCCCAGGACGGTGAAATCCTGGGAGTAAACGTAGACCAATCGGCCCTCGATCGTCCCCCAGCCGGTGACGACGCTGTCGCCGGGGACCCGCTGGCCGTCCAGGCCGAAATCGCTGCTGTGGTGCATGGCAAACGGGTCGAGTTCGCGGAAGGAGCCGCGGTCGAGCAGCAGGTCGAGTCTTTCGCGGGCGGTCAGCCGGCCCTTCTCGTGCTGAGCGCGGACGCGCTCCTCGCCGCCTCCCATCCGGCCCATGGCGCGCAGATCGCGAAGCTGCCGGAGGTGCGGGTTGGTTTCGTCGGTCATCGGTTTCTCCATTACAAAGAATGAAAAATTAATGGGTGGTTGGGGGCGCAGCCCCCAACCACCCATTAATTTTTCAAATTTTCAAAGAACAGCTTTGCCGAAGGTCGGGAGAGGCTCCAGAAAACCCACCCTAACCCCAATACCGTCATCCCGGCCGCAAATGGCCAGCTGCCCCGGGAGGCGTCCGAGACGACGAAGAGCAGGAAGTCGAGCCAATAATAGATCGCCAGGGCGGCTGCCAGCCGCCGGGCCAGCGCGGGCGCCCAGGCTTTGCCGAACCACAGACCGAGGGCGGCCGGGATCGCTACGATCCCGAAGACCAGGCCGGTCAGCGCCAGGTAGGCCGGCGAGACGCCCGGTTCGAGCGCAGCGATGAAGGTCTCCAGCCGGACGGCCTGGTAGAACCGGGCCCAAAAGAGGCCCGCAACAGTTAAAACCCACAAAACAAGAATGGTCACGCCGAAAGGGCGTTTTCGTCGGCTCAATCCCACGCCTCATCGAAAGCCTGTCAGGGGACAGCGAGGACAATTTTACCAAGCTGTTCCCCTTGCTCAAGCCGGCGGTGGGCCTCCCGGATCTCCGCCAGTTCGAAAGTCCTGTCGATCACCGCCCGCAGCGCGCCGGCGACGACCAGGTCCATCACCCGGGCGAAATCCGCCTGAGGGCTCATCGTCGAACCGATCACGGCGAGGTGCTTGCCGAAGATGTAGCGGTTATCGATTTCGAAGACCGGTCCGCCCGTGTTCCCGACCGTCAGGATCCGCCCACCCTTACGGGCCGTCCGGAAGCTCTGCGGGAAGGTCGTCCCGACGTTGTCAACCACGACGTCGACGCCGCGCTTGCCCGTCAACAGAAAGACCGCCCGCGACCAGTCCGGGTCCTGCGACCGGTCGACCAGGTGATCGGCCCCGAGCGACTCGGCCAGGGCCAGCTTCTCACGGCTCGACCCGACCACGAAGACCTCGGCCCCCAGGTATTTCGCCACCTGGATGCAGGCCGTGTTGGTCCCCCCGGAGGCGCCGACCACGAGGACGGTCTCGCCCGCCTGGAGCCCGCCGCGGCCGGCCAGCGAATGCCAGGCGGTCTGGAGGACCAGGCCGGCCGCGGCGGCGTGGGCGAGGTCGAAGTCGTCCGGGAGCGGGTGCAGGTTCCGGACCGGGACGGCGACGCACTCGGCGTGCGTCCCCCGTCGGGTCTCCCCGAGCATCTCCCAGCGGCGGCATTGGTTGTCGAACCCGGCGCGGCAGCGGTCGCACTCGAAGCAGCCGATCGAGGCATTGATCGCCACTTTTTGCCCGGTTTTCCAGTCTCCCGTCCCCGGTCCCAGCTCCGCGATCTCCCCGGCCCCGTCCGCACCGGGGACATGCGGGAGGGTCAGGCGGATCCCGGGCCAGCCCTCCCGGACCCATAGGTCCAGCCGGTTGAGGGCGGCGGCGCGGATCCGGATGAGGGCCTCGCCCGGGCCGGGTT
>DATKDL010000042.1:0-2136 GCA_035512695.1 Anaerolineales bacterium
CCGTTCGGCCCGCACAGCAGCCGCGATTCGTCTTCGTTCGGTGCACAGCTCTCCACGAACTCATCCGGGATGTCCGGGTTCTCCAGCGTCCACTCGGTCCCGCCTTCCGGCGACAGGTAGCCGCTGTAGAAGGTGGTCGCAAAGTCGACCGACCCATTGTATACCGCCAGCGCCGCCCCGTTGTGGCTCCCGCCCGTCTCGAACGGCACCGGGTTGATCCCCGCTTCCTGGAACATCACCAGCGGCACCATGTAGCCCGAGGTCGAGCCCGGATCGCCGTAGCCCCAGGTCAGCCCGTCCAGGTCTTCCAGGGTCTGGATGTCGCTGTCGCGCGGCACCAGGATCTGCGCCCAGTACTCCGAGTATCCGAAGCGCACGGCCTTGAAGGCCACGTCCACCCCACACAGCTGGTTGGCGAGCACGTAGCCCAACCCCGGGATGAAGCCCATTGTATCGTCCGGCGAGGCGCACATCTCTTCGATCGTGGCCGCATAGGAGGTCGGCACCACCACTTCGAAGTACAGCCCGGTCGCATCGTGCAGTGCCTGCGCCATCAGCTCACCGCCGGAGACGATGACGGCTGCCTCCACCGACGGCACGAACAGCACCTTGATCGGGTGGTTCACACCGCCGATCTCGTTCGGGTCGACGCCGTAGGCGCCGGCGCCGATTTCGTCATAGGTGAGGACGAAATCCGGTCCGAACCACTTGCCGTTGATCTCGTTCAAGGTCCCGTCCTGCCGCATCTGCGCCATGACCAGGTTGAAGGGCTCGACCAGTTCGCTGCCCTTGGGGAAGACGAACCCGAGCAGGTCGCTGCTCAGTGACTCGTCGATCAGCGTGAGCTGATCGGCGTGGGCGCCGCGGTAGCCCTGGCCGGCGGTGTCGTCGATCATGACGCCGTCCACGTCCCCGGCGATCAGGGATGCGACGGCCAGGCCGAAGTCGTCGTAGGTCTGGATCCGGTCCTCGCCGACCAGCTCGAGGGCAGCTTCGTAGTTGGTGGTGCCGAGCTGGGTCGCGATGATCAGGGTGTCGTCGGCCGCGAATTCGTCGAGCGTGGTGAAGCGGTTCTCATCCAACCGGACCATCAGCTTGATCTCGGTCGAGATATAGCCGTCCGAGAAATCGACGACTTGGGCCCGCTCTTCGGTGATCGTGATCCCGTCGGTGGCCATGTCAAACTGGCCTTCCGCGACGGCGGCGATCATCGTGTCCCAGGCGAACTCTACCCAGACCGGGACGCAGTTCAGGCGCGCGCAGGCTTCGTTGATAAAGTCATAGTCCCAGCCTTCGGCTTCGCCGGTTTGAAGATTGATATAGTTGAACGGCAGGTAGGCGTTCTCGACTGCGATCGTGATCTCGCGGCCGCCGAGGTCCGGAAGGACGATCTCATCATCGGTCTCCTCCATCTCCTCGGTCGCCTCAGTGGGGGCTTGCGTCGCCCTGGGCGGCGCATCGGTCGCCTGGGGAGCGGCAGGCTGGCAGGCGCCCAGAATGAGCGCGGCCAGCACCAATAACGAAAGATATTTGACCAGGTTTTTCATCACATCTCCTTGGATTCACAAATCGTCGGTGAATCGGGTGTGCCGGCGGACAGGGTCCGCCGGCACACCAGTTTTTCTATTGTTTCCGGCGGCGGTCAAAACCGCTTCCGGATCGATCGATGGCTCGGCTTACTCGCCGAGGCCTTCGATGGAGTAGCCGGTGGCGGCGACCATCTGCCGCACGAAGTCATACTCCGCATCCGTGGCCACGTCAATCCCCGTCCAACCGTAGAAGTCCTGGTTCCCGATCGATTCCTCCCAGCCTTCCGTCTCCGCATAGGCCAGCAGCGCGGCTTCGATCTGCGCCCGCAGGTCCTCCGGGAAGTCCGGTCCAAACGACAGCGTGTCGTTCGGGATCGGCGGCGAGATCATCAGGATCCGCACGGCTTGCACGATGTCCGGCGCATCCGTCCGCACACCGGCCCGGGCGTCCAGCACCCGGTACTCTCCGTTCGGCCCGCACAGCAGCCGCGATTCGTCTTCGTTCGGTGCACAGCTCTCCACGAACTCATCCGGGATGTCCGGGTTCTCCAGCGTCCACTCGGTCCCGCCTTCCGGCGACAGGTAGCCGCTGTAGAAGGTGGTCGCA
>DATKDL010000043.1:0-8815 GCA_035512695.1 Anaerolineales bacterium
CGGCGGAGCCGCAGCCGCCCCCCAATTCGCCCGACCTCCGAATTTTCGGATAGGTTCTTAAACATCCTTCCCTGGCCGTTTAAGATGGGACCAGGGAAGGAGTTCCGGGAGGGAGCTTAGACAGTTGATCGTTTTGTCAGCCTGTCTATTCCTATTATCCATTTTTCTTTCTCGGACAGTAGTGTCATCCATACTATAAAACCAGGGACAATTGTCATATCCTTGAGCGCTCAAAGCTTGTAACGGAGACAAAGCGCCCGATGATGGCCGCTTTGTCCCTTGTGCTATAATCGGTCCACAAAATGCTCCGAATACTGCTCGTCGACGATCACGAAGTCGTCCGCCTTGGGATCCGCTCGCTGCTGAACCGGCACGCGAATTTCGAGGTGGTCGACGAAGCCGCAGACGCCCAGGATGCGATCCGAAAAGCCCTGGAGCACAAGCCGGATGTCGTCGTCATGGACGTCCGCATGCCTGGGATGAGCGGCGTCGAGGCGACCCGGAAGCTGACCGAGGCCTTGCCCGACACAAAGGTCATCATTCTGACCTCCTACGCCGAAGACGAGGTCCTTTTCGACGCCATTTCCGCTGGCGCGGCGGGTTACGTCCTCAAGCAGATCGACAGCCAGGAACTGATCCGCGCCCTCGAAACCGTCGGGCGGGGGGAATCGCTGCTGGATCCCTCGCTCACCCAGAAGGTCTTCGATCGCGTCCGGGATGCATCCCGCAAGGCCGTCTCGGAAGTCTTTTCTTCGCTCACCAATCGCGAACTCAAAATCCTGTCCCTGATCTCCGAAGGCATGACGAACAAAGAAATCGCGGCGACGATCTACCTGAGCGAGAAGACGGTCCGCAATTACGTCAGCTCGATCTTGAGCAAGCTCAATCTTTCGAGCCGATCGGAGGCCTCGGCCTTCGCCGTCCGCAACCGGGTCGACGACCACCTCCCCCCGGATTGATCCCCGGATTTGATCCATGGAAAAACGCCTCGTCCGTGACTGGATGACCCCGGACCCGATCACGGTCCACCCGCAGCAAACCCTGCCCCAGGCCCACAACCTGATGAAAACCAAGAACGTTCGCCGCCTCCCTGTCGTGGAAGACGACCGGCTGGTCGGGATCGTGACTTTCGGTGATATCCGCGAGGCGCAGCCGTCCGATGCCTCCTCCCTGAGCAGCTACGAGGCCAGCTACCTTGTGGGCCTGATGAGCATCGACAGCATCATGACGCCCGACCCATATACGATCGAAGCCGATGCGCCGATCGCCGAGGCGGCCCGGGCCATGCTCCAGCACAAGATCGGCGGTATCCCCGTCGTCAACGCCGATGGGAACCTGGTCGGGATCATCACCGAGACCGATATCTGCCGGGTCGTCCTGGCATGCGCGATCTGAGGCGCTACGCCCGCGAGACGGACCTCAGACTCGTCGCCGGGCTCATCTTCCTGGTTTTTTTCGTTGGGCTGGGGTTGATCTATATCTTCTACGGGCCAGGGGGCGCCGTCACCGGCCTGGTCTGCCTGCTTTCCGCTTTCGTTCCCTTTCTGCTCATCACCGCCACACTTTGGGCGCTGGACCGGTTCGTCCGGCACGCCAATCGGGATTGATCCCCATTGAAAACCGAGATCATCCGACTAGAGGGTTGGACGCTCCGGGCGCGGCTCCCGACGGACCTCGCCGGCGCGCCGGCCCTGCTGATGCTGCACGGTTGGCTAGGGGACGAGGACGTGATGTGGATCTTCGCCTCGAAAGCGCCGGACGGTTTCGCCTTGTTTTCGCCACAGGCGCCTTACCAGGTGCCAGGTGGAGGGTTCAGCTGGGTCAGGAACCGGGGATCCGGGCTTTCGAAATTCACCGACTTCGAACCGGCGGTCGCAGCACTGGATGGGCTGATCGATGCGCTGGCCGGACGATTTTACGGCGAATTTTCGAAGGTCCATGTGATGGGGTTCAGCCAGGGGGCGGCGCTGGCGTACTGCTGGGCCGCCCGGTCCCCAGGTCGGATCCGCAGCCTGGCTGCGCTGGCCGGTTTCCCGCCGGAGGGCCTCGAAGCGAATCTGAAAGGCGGGGATTGGAACGGTTTGCCGGTGTTCATCGCCCACGGCACGCAGGATGAGGTCGTCCCGGTCTCACACATGCGTGCCGGCGCCCGGATCGCCGAGCGCGCCGGGGCCGCGCTGAACCTTTGTGAGGACGCCGTCGGACATAAGCTCAGCGCGAACTGCCATCGCGCGCTTGGCCATTTCTATGAAAGTCTGATCGCAAACCCCGGGTAGGTTCGGCCCGTGCGGCCCCACCGGACCCTCCGCCATCCCGCGCTATAATTCCCGCAATGGACGAAGCCAACCTTCACGAGCGCCTCCAGGAACTGCGCGAGCAAATCCGCTACCACAACTACCGCTACCACGTCCTCGCCGACCCGGCGATCACCGACCCTGAATTTGACCGGCTCAACCGGGAGCTGCTCGAGATCGAGACTGCACACCCGGAGTGGGTCACGCCCGATTCCCCATCACAGCGGGTCGGCGCCGCGCTGAGCGAGCGATTCGAGAAGGTCGCCCACCCGGCGCCGATCCTCTCGCTCGGAAACGCCTTCGCTTTCGACAACGTCCGGGCCTGGCTCGACCGGATCGCCCGAGTCGACGAACGGGCGCTCGGATCCGATTTCACCCTTGAACCCAAGCTGGACGGACTCTCCGTCGTCCTGCATTACCGGGACGGCCTTTTCGTCCAGGGCGCCACGCGCGGGGACGGCGAGATCGGCGAGGACATCACCCCGAACCTGCGCACCGTCCAGGCGCTCCCGCTGCGAATCCCGATTGGGCGACCGGACGGCGGCAAACCACTCGAACCCCCACCCTACCTCGTCGTGCGCGGGGAGGCGTTCTTTTACCTTGACGAATTCGAGCGGATCAACGCAAGACTGCAGGAGGCCGGCGAGCGGACCTACGTCAACCCGCGCAACACCGCCGCCGGGACGCTGCGGCAGCTCGACCCGAAGCTGACGGCCTCCCGCCCACTGACCCTGCTCGTCTACCAGATCGTCGCCGCGGGTGGACCGATCCCGCCCACCCAGTGGGAGACCCTGCGTTATCTGGAAGCGCTCGGCTTCCCGGTCCCGGAGGCTGAGCTTTGCGATTCGCTCGACGCGATCGAACCGCGCCTCGAGGTATGGGCCGAGCGGCGGCAAAAGCTCAACTTTGAAATCGACGGGATGGTGATCAAGATCAACCGCCACGAAGTGTTCGCCTCGTTGGGCGTTGTCGGGAAGGACCCGCGCGGTGCGATTGCGTACAAATTTCCGGCCCAGGAGGTCAGCACCGCCTTGCTGGACATCGGCATCAACGTCGGTCGGACCGGGGTCCTGACGCCGTATGCGATCCTGGATCCGGTCGAGATCGGCGGGGTGACCGTCCGGCAGGCCACGCTGCACAATTTCGACTACATCGAGGAGAAGGACATCCGCATCGGCGACCGGGTGCTGATCAAGCGCGCCGGAGAGGTCATCCCCTACGTGATCGGACCGCTGCCCGGCGCTCGGACCGGGGTGGAGCAGGTCTTCACCCCGCCGGTCGTCTGCCCGTCCTGCGGAGAGCCGGTATCGAACCTGCCCGAGGAAGTTGCCTGGTACTGCGTCAACGCGCGCTGCCCGGCCCAGCTCGTCCGGACGCTCGAGCATTTCGTCGGCCGCTCGGCGCTCGACATCATCGGGCTGGGGATCAAGATCGTCGAGCAGTTGGTCGACGAGAAGCTCGTCCGGGACCCGGCCGATCTTTATACGTTAACAAAGGAAGCCCTGCTTGAACTGGAGGGCTTCGCCGAGAAGAAGGCCGAGAACCTGGTCGCTTCGATCCAAGCCTCCCGGGAGCAGCCGCTCGCCCGCTTCCTGAACGCCCTGGGGATCCGCGGCGTCGGCGAGGTGATGGCGGCCGACCTGGCCCGCCGGTTCACCGACCTCGATGCCCTCGCGACGACCACCGTGGAGGATCTGACCGCCATCGAAGGCGTCGGGCCTAACATCGCCCAGGCGATCGTCGAATGGTTCGGGCGCCCGGCGAACCGGAATTTGCTGGAGAAGTTCCGGGGGGTCGGGTTCTGGCCGGTCGCCGAGGCCGCGGGCTCAGGCGATGCGGCGCAGACGCTGGCCGGGAAGACCTTCGTCATCACCGGTACGCTGAGCGCCCCGCGCAATGAGTTCAAAGAACTGATCGAACGGCACGGCGGCAAGGTGGTTGGTTCGGTCAGCGGGAAGACCGATTACCTGGTGGCGGGTGAGGACGCCGGGTCCAAGCTGGATAAGGCGGTTGCGCTCGGCGTCGCCGTGATCGACGAGAAAGCCTTGCGCGACCTTGCGTCAGGTTGAGTTTTCGGGGAAAATGAGATGCGGGAGCCGGCAGGATCTGCTCCCGTAACCCATTTTCACCGATCATTGATCCACAGGAGTAAGGTATGGAACATCCATGGGAAGACGGGATCACCAGCCGGATGGCGCTGATAAACCAGCGCGTCGACGAGACCCGGGAGCACGGCCTGTATTTCTACAACCGGCCGATCAAGGAGATTCGCGGCGGCGGGCGCGTCCTGGTCGGGGACCAGGAGATGGGGATGTACGCCTCGTATTCCTATCTGGGGTTGATCGGCCACCCGCGCATCAACGAAGCCGCCATCAAGGCGGTCGAGAAATATGGAACGGGCACCCACGGGGTCCGATCCCTGGCCGGCACGCTGCCGATCCACGAAGAGCTCGAACAGACGATTGCCGATTTCAAAGGTGCAGAAGCGGCCGTCACCTTCTCGTCCGGCTACGTCACCAACCTGACCGTGATCTCGTCGCTCGTCGGGCGCAACGATTACGTGCTCTCGGACAAGCTCAACCACGCCAGCATCGTCGACGGCTGCCTGATGTCCGGCGCCAAGTTCCTGCGTTTCAAGCACAACGATATGGAGGACCTCGACAGCAAGCTGGCTTCGGTCCCGGAGGGCTCGACGAAGCTCGTGATCGCCGATTCCGTGTTCTCGATGGACGGGGACATCATCGATTTCCCGAACGTCGTACGGCTGTGCCGCGAGCACCAGGCCTGGCTGATGATCGACGAGGCCCACTCGATCGGCGTACTCGGGGAGACGGGGCGCGGGATCGAGGAGCACTTCGGAATGGAGGGGTCGATCGACATCAAGATGGGGACGCTCAGCAAGACGATCCCGGCCGTCGGCGGCTATGTGGCGGCGAAGAAGGAGATGATCCAGTTCCTGCGCCACGCCGGACGGGCTTACATCTTCTCGGCGGCCCTACCGCCGGCCGTCGCAGGGGCGGCCAACGAGTCTTTCAAAGTCATCCTGGACGAGCCCTGGCGGATCCAAAAGCTCACTGAGAATTCGAAGCAGTTCATCGGCGGGCTGAAGTCGGCCGGTTTCAACACGCTCTTGACGGAAACGGCGATCGTCCCCGTGATCTGCGGGGACGACGAGACCGCTTTCATGATGACCCGCGAGTGCCAGACCCAGGACGTCTTCGTCCTGCCGGTCATTTCCCCGGCGGTCCCGCCCGGGCTCTCCCGGCTGCGTGCCACCATCACGGCTGCGCACGACCCGGAGGAGATCGATCACGCCATGGATGTGATCATCAAGGCCGGTCACAAGCTTGGGGTGCTGGCGGGTGAGCCGGCGGCGGCGTGAGGAGGTTTGAAAAAACGAGGGGCCTGACGGTAAAGGCACCGTCAGGCCCCTCGTTTTTTCAGGACAAATGGATACACCAGCCGTAATCCTGAAACCGGGCCGGGAAAAATCCGTTCTGCGCGGCCATCCCTGGCTATTTTCGGGAGCCGTCGAACGGATCGAAGGGGATCCGGCGTCCGGGGAGACGGTCGCCGTGCGGAGCTCGGCGGGGGAATACCTGGGCCTGGCGGCTTTTTCGCCTGAGTCGAACATCCGGTTGCGGCTGTGGACCCGGGTAGAAGGGGTACGGGTCGACGAGGTTTTCATCCGGGCGCGGCTGGTAGCGGCGCTCGCGCGGCGGGCAGGCCTCGGCGCAGCGGACGAGCCGCTGGCGGCGCACCGGTTGTGTCACGCCGAATCGGACGCCTTTCCCGGGCTGATCGTCGACCGGTATGCGGATACGCTCGTCGTCCAGTTCCTCTCGGCCGGCGCCGAATTCTGGCGGGAAGCGATCGTCACCACGCTGGGCGAGCTGACCGGCGCAGCCCGTATATACGAACGCTCGGACGCCGAAGTGCGGGCGCTGGAGGGGCTGGAGCGGCGGACCGGGGCTCTCGCCGGCCCGGAGCCTGAAGATCCGGTGGAGATTTCGGAGGGCGGGCTGCGGTTCCTGGTCGACGTGCGGGGCGGGCAGAAGACCGGATTCTATCTCGACCAGCGGGTGAACCGCGCGCTTGTGCGGGAGATGGCCTCGGACTGCGAGTTGCTGAACGCCTTCGCCTACACCGGCGGGTTCACCGCCGCTGCGCTGGCCGGCGGGGCCCGGTCGGTCGTCTCGATCGAGTCGTCCTCGGAGGCGGTCGCGCTCGGGGAGGAGAACCTGCGGCTGAACGGTTTCGAACCGGACCGGAACGCCTGGATCGAAGGTGACGTCTTCGCCGAGCTGCGCACTCTGCGCGACCGGGACGCTTCGTTCGACCTGATCGTCCTGGACCCGCCCAAGTTTGCGGCCACCCGGCGCCAGGCCGAAGCCGCCGCCAGGGGTTACAAAGACATCAACCTGTATGCCTTGAAGCTCCTGCGACCGGGGGGGACGTTGGTCACGTTTTCGTGCTCGGGCGGGATCGACCGGGAGCTGTTTCAGAAGATCGTCGCCGGCGCGGCGGCCGATGCAGATGTGGAGGGGCAGATCGTGCGGAGGCTGGAGCAGAGCCCGGATCATCCGGTGCGGCTGAGTTACCCGGAGGGGGATTATTTGAAGGGATTGGTTCTTCGCGCGATCTAGCCAAAAAGAGAGAGCGGTCGGCTATGCCGACCGCTCTCTCTTTTTGGCACTTGTGGAGATGTCGGGAATCGAACCCGAGTCCGAAAGATTGGCGCCGCGGACATCTACGAGCGTAGTCCGTTGTTTATCTTCACCCGGAGAATTGCAATGGACAAGAGTTCATCCGGGCAAGCTGCTGGAGCCCGAAAGCTCCTCTTTCACCCGCTTAGCAGCATCTGCGGATGGCACGCCGGCTTTTTGTCGCCTGCCCGACCCGCGGCCGTCGAGCGCTGGTCGGGGGCGTGACCCTGTGTCGGGTCAGACTACAAATCGTTTCGCCTTAGGCGGCGAGCGGAAGTGCAGCGTAGGTGTTGGTGCGGTTGGCACTTAACCTGGTGCGCTGATTTTACAAGTTCGGCGCCTCTTGGCTCGCAGTCCGGGAACATCGTCTCCCGTCGAAGCCTGTCATCCCCTCGTGTACTATTTTACCTCTTTCCCGGGCTGGAGTAAATATAGATGGACTAGGCTATACGCATTGTTAATAGGATTCATAGAATCCTGATCTGTTTTTCCCAACCTGATCAAGCCCTGCTTGCGCCCGCAGACCGGCATACAGTAAAATTGGAGAGGCATATTGATGACAACGTCCCCCTACGGCAGTTCCGAGAGCAAGATCACCAGGAAAGAATGGGAAGAGTTGGACCGCTTTTTTCAAACCATCGAACCCCCGGCACAAAACGAGCTGTTTGCCAGCGGGGATCACTACCTGCTTTATCGCAAGCTGCTCGACCTCGGCTTCCGCCCGCCGGGCGACGCCATGGAGATCTACCGGATGGCGGAGGAGATCCTGGCTTTAGGATACGAAGATGATGGATAAAGAGGCGCTCCTCAAGCTCAACCGCGTCCCCGACGGCGTGCCGGCCTGGCTGGATTACAAAGCCTTCCGCAAGCTGCAGCAGCTGCTTGAGGCCCTGGCGCCACCCGAAGAGACGGACGGCCTGGGTGATGAGGACTACATCCGGCTGCACGCCTTTCTGGCCGACGTCGCCGGGATCGAGGTCCCGGAGACGCAGGAGGCCGTCCATCTGAACGCCTTCGTCCTGCTCCGCCGCGGCTACAAGGCGGAAGAGACCACCGAACCAGAATACGGGCGCCTCCTGGAACTGCTGGAAGGGACGGAAGAGCCGGACCCGGACGACCTGGAGCTCCACGATTTCGGCGCGCACCGGGCGCTGTACAAGTATCTCAGCGAGGGACTGGGGGTCTACGTGGAACCCGGCCGCGGCCCGGTCTGGCGCCGGGCCCGACAGCTGGTGGAAGCACACGAGCAAGCTAAAAAGGACGAGCCGGTCCCGGAAACCAGCCACGCGGATTGAGACGCAGCTATATCCGGGTCCGCCGGCAGTACGGCGCCGCCCCCGTCCTGATCGTGCCCGCCGATTGGGACGCCCCGCCAGATTTCGTCTTTCGCCGTTTGAGCCTGGAACAGGCTACAATACCCGGAGGAAACCTGCAATGGATACTCAAGTCACCCTGACCATCCCGGAGGAGCTGTACCGCCAGGCCGAGCGTCTGGCCCGATCCCTCAACCGCGACGTGGCGGACGTGCTGGCGGAGGCCATCCAGCTTGAGACGGTGGTAGCCGACGTGCCCGAAACCCCGGAAATGGTTGCAGAGCGGGAGGCATTTCTGGAGCTGCACCCGCAGCTCATGGAAAAGCACCTCGGAGAATACGTGGCGATTCAAGGCGGGCAGCTGGTCGACCACGACCCGCAGGTCGGCGCCCTGTTTGCCCGCATCAACCTGCGCTACCCCGACCGGTTCGTGCTGCTGCGCCGGGTCCAGTCCAGTCCGGAGATCGAATACCGGTTTCGCTCCCCCAGGTTGGTGAACGGC
>DATKDL010000044.1:0-9678 GCA_035512695.1 Anaerolineales bacterium
TATGCGGCGACCAGGTTGGCGAACACTTCGATCCCGGTCATGACGGCCAGGATCCGCACGTAGCCGCCGAGCGTGAAATGGAAGTATTCCCCTGAAAATGCTTGCAGGTTGAAGGTCGGGATCTCCAGGCCGTGGCGCAGGATCGTCGCGATCACCATCGCCCACAGCAGCAATAAGACTCCGGCGGTGGCAGGGCCAAACGCCCTCGCAGCCGTCTTTGGACCCCGGTTGACGATCCAGCCGGTCAGAATGCTGAGGGCGATCGCCACGAAGGTCCGGTATTGCACCCCAAAAACGGCCTGGTTGAGGAGCGGGATCCGGTCGGCGATGAAGGTGACCATCGCCGCCATGCTGACCAGGAAGGTCAGGGTGTATTCGATGAAGGTGATGCCCGCGTTGATCTTGGCCGCCCAGGTCCCGAACTCGTCCTCGCTGAGCCCGCTGCCCCCGCTTCCATCGGTGACCCAGCGCATCACCAACCGGTACGTTGTCGAGACGATGGCGATCGTCAGGACTGCCAGCCAGACAGAGACTCCGAAAGTCACTCGGGCCACTCCGGCAGCCACGATCAATTTGAGGAATGGGCCGAACACGTACAGCGGTGAGGTCGCCGGATCCCCGCCCCCCGCCAGCGCGCCTTCGAATGCGTTTTTCAGTTTGTGCGAAACGTGCGCCATCGATTTTTTTGAAGTTCCTTTTTCCCGGGCACTCAAAATAACAGAGCAGCCTGGGCGTTGCCCAGACTGCTCTGTTTTACGGCCTTACCAGTGGCCTGGAACCGATCCGAAAATTCGCTACCTTTTTTCGGATCGGTTCTAAGAGAGAGTCTTGGGACCATCCACTTAACCGACGGCCCGGGTGTGGTATTGCGTGGTGAGGGGCCGCGGCTTGCAAATGACTGGGAAAATCTTACCGCAAAATTCCCCGGTTGAAAATATCGCGCCGGGGAGGCGGCGATCGCCCTGGACCCGGTCGCACGCATTCCGAAATCGCATCCGGTTCACCACCTGAACGAAAAATAAAAAAGATCAGTGAATATCAGATAAAAATCAGGGCGATCCGTGTGCCTCTCGATGTATACTAGATTCTCATCTGTCTCGCGGAGGCGCACCCATGAAAATCGTCAACCATCTCCTGATCAAAGAAGACGGCGACCCGTACAACATCTGGTTCGACCACAGCCCAAACCAGGGTGGGCTGCTGACACCGAAACACCTCGTCCTGCACGCCACCCAGGGGCCGCTGCTCGGGACGATTTCCTGGTTCAAACAGGCCTCCGGCACCTCGACCCACCTGATCATCAGCGAGGACGGCGACGAGATCGTCCAGATGGTCCCGTTCAACCGCCGGGCGGTCCACGCCCACGAGTACAACCTCAACTCGCTCGGGATCGAGCTCGAATACCCGGGCCCGCTGCTCGCCTCACGCACGATCGCTTATCGGTTCATCGAGCGCTTCGGTCCGAAACAGCGGTTCGAAACGACCCCGCAAAACGACATGAAGGTCCGCACCTGGACCCAATTCCAGCCTGCCCAGCTTGAGACCCTGCTCGAAGTGACGCGCCTGCTGAAGGAGACTTACAGCTTCGAGAGCATCATCCGGCACGAGGCCGTCAACGCCGGCAAGCTCGACCCGGGCCCGCTCTTCCCGTTCCTGACCTTCAAGGAGAAGCTCAGCGGTAATCGGGAGACCCTGCTCGAACAGACCCGCCGCCTGATCCATCTGCGTACGGGTCCGGGCAACGATTTCCCCACGCTGACCGAGAGCGCCCTCCCGGTCGGGACGCCGGTCAACGTGACTGCCGAGCGGGCCGGCTGGGCGCTGGTCGAGGTGATGGACAAGATCGACGGGAACCCCTGGCAGATGGGCTGGATCGACATGCAGTGGATCGAAGCGGCGACCTTTGACCCGGTGATCCTTGACCACCGCCTGGCCGACGTGGGCGGCGCCCTCGCCAGGCTGGAGATGCCGGCGGCCGGCAACTATGACCTGCGTAACAAGATCAAGGAGCACAGATACCTCGTCATGCACATCACCGGGGGGACCAATTTCCAGGGGGTGATCAACTACTTCAAAAACCCTTCGTCCGGGGTTTCCGCGCACCTCGTGATCGGGCGCGATGGCCGGGTGGTCCAGGTCCTGCCCTTTGATGCGATCGCCTTCCACTGCGGGTTCAGCTACTGGGAGGGCGACGAGAATCTCAACCAGTACTCGATCGGGATTGAGGTCGATAACGCCGGCTACCTGTCCGGCGGCGCGGGGAACTGGTCGTTCAAAGGCGTCCCGATCCCGGACAGCCATGTCAGGGAAGCGACGCATTGGAAGCAGGTGAACCCGCGCGGCTGGGAAACCTTCCCGGACGTCCAGCTCGACACGACCTTCAAGATCGCCGAGGCGATCTGCCGGCATTACGGAATCAAGGAGATCATCGGCCACGACGAGATCAACCTGCTCAACCGGCTCGACCCCGGTCCCGTCTTCCCATTGCAGGAGCTGCGTGACCAGGTCTACCCGGGGGAAAACCGCCCGGCGATCCAGGTCTTCCGGCTGGCGGATGAGGCCGAACTGTTCGAGCCGGCCGGGCAGAAGAACCCGGCCCAGAATTCTCAGCGGATCGGGACGCTGGGAGATAAGTCCAGGCTCCAGATCCGGGACGAGGTGGGGAAGTGGGTCCTGGTGCGGGTCGTCCTGGCCGCGACCGGGACGACGAACCGGAGCCGGATCCACGGCCAACTCGGCTGGATCGAGAAGAAGACACTGGGGACCTTTGGCGGCGCGATCCGCAACCTGCAGGCGACCGCCTTCTACGAGCAGAGCACGCTGAGCGCCAAAGCCGGACCACCGCTGCTCTCATTGGGAATTTTCCCGCGCGGTCTGCGCGTCCGCAGGCAGGTCGAGCGCCCGCGCGATGGCTATACCCTCGTCTGCACGCTGGAGCCGGTCGGGAGGCTGCCGTATCTGGAGGCGTGGGTGCGGTCCAATAGAATCGTTCGCGAAGAGGAATTTCAGCAATGATGGGGCCATCGGCAAAACCGATGACCCCATCATTGCTGAACATCGATGAAACAATTTCTCCTCGCCACCGTCGGCAGCGCCGGCGACGTGTACCCGATGCTCGGCCTCGGCGCCGGGCTGCGGCGCCGCGGCCACAGCGTCACCCTGGTCTGCGCGCCGATCTTCGAGGAGGACGTCCGGGCAGCCGGTCTCGAGTTCATCCCACTCGGGACGACGGCGGACATCCAGGCAGTGCTGGACGAGCCGGACCTGTGGCACCCGGTCAGGGGTCTGGAAGTCATCGCCCGTCTGGCGATCCTCAAATATATGCGCCCGCTGTACGAGATCCTGGAAAGCTGCGACCCGGACCGGACGGTCGTCGTCGCCTCCAGCCTGGCTTTCGGGGCGCGGCTGGCGCAGGAGGCGCTTGGCCTGCCGATGGCGACCGTTCACCTGCAGCCGTCGATCCTGATGAGCGCCCACGACCCGGCCGAATTGGGTGGGGTGGGGATCCCGGATTGGGTGCCGCTGGGTTTCCGGAAGGGATTCCTGGCCGGGGTCGAGCGCTTCACCGTTGACCGGATCATGGCGCCGGATCTGAACGCATTCCGGGCTGAGCTGGGATTGGGACCGGTATCGAAGATCTTCAGCAGTTGGATGAATTCCCCTGAACTTGTGCTGGGCTTTTTCCCGCCCTGGTTTGCGGAACCGCAGCCGGATTGGCCGGCGAAGATGAGATTGACCGGGTTTATCGAGCACCAGGCCGGTGGGGAGCTGCCGGCGGAGGTCGCCGCCTTCCTTGACGCCGGGGACCCGCCGGTCGTGTTCACGGCCGGGTCGGCGAATGTGCACGGCGGCGATTATTTTGAGGCTGCAGTCAAGGCAGCTGATTTGCAGGGCCGCCGGGCGGTCCTGCTGACCCGCTACCCGGAGCAGCTCCCGACCGTGCTCCCTGAAACCGTCCTGCACGTCGAATGGGCGCCGATGGCGGCGCTGCTGCGGCGCTCGGCGCTGCTGGTCCACCACGGCGGGATCGGGACCATGGCGCAGGCGCTGGCGGCCGGGATCCCGCAGCTGGTGACCCCCATGGCGCACGACCAGTTCGACAATGCCAACCGGGTGGTCCGGATGGGGGTCGGGGACAGGGTCGATCCGCGGCGGTTCACGCCGGGTCGCGCGGCGCAGGTGTTGGATCGGCTGTTGAAGGATGAGGAAGTGTTTGCGAAAGCGAAGGAATGCAGCGAAAAGGTTGACTTCGAGACTGCGTTGGAGGACGCCTGTAAGCTTCTTGAAGAGGAATTTTAATGATCATCGCCCGTGCCCGGATTGAAGTAGATCGATCCGGGCACAAAAGTGGAATACCTTTATAGAAACTCCACTACCACCGGGTGGTGATCCGAGAGCCAATCGCCCTCCGTACGACCTTCTTCCACCCATGCCCGCTGCGGAATCAGCTCCGACGAAGCGAGCACCCAGTCGATTGGTAAAGGCGAGTTAAGCAGGCCAAAGCCGTGAAAACTACCTTCCGCCGGTCGTTCACCCAATCGGGGATCGCGAAATGGGTCCGGGAGCGCGTCGGTCAATATCCGGTATGGTTCCGATTCTTTCGAGGCGTTGAAATCCCCGGTCAGGATGCAGGCCTCATCCTCCGACCTGTTCCTGGTCCACGTTTTCACCATCTCCGCGGATTTTTCGCGCGCTTTCCCCGGGAAGTGGTCGAAATGTGTATTCGCAAACAGAAGCCGCCGCTCGCCGTCGCGAAGACGCACCCAGGTGAGCGTGCGCGGCAGCCACGCGCCCCAGCTTCGACTGCCCGACACTGTGGGGGACTTACTGAGCCAGAAGTTCCCGTTGTCGATCGCCTGAAAGCGGTCGCGCCGGTAAAGGACAGGCGTCATTTCAAGCGCCGAATCGCTCTCGCCGCCGCGCGGTTCGCCAAACCAACCATATTCATGAAGATCATTCATGACGTCCTGGATCTGGCCATCGAGGCGGCACTCCTGCAGGCCCAGCAGATCCGGATTGATCCGTCGGATGCATCCCAGCACCGCTTCCCGGCGGTTGTCCCAGTGGTTGTGCCCATCCTGCGCCGTGGCGTAGCGGATGTTGAAGCTCATGACAGTCAGGCCGGCGTTAACCAATTACCCCTTCACCGCCCCCATCGTGAACCCCGCCACCAGCCGGTCCAGGAAGATATTGTAGACAAACCCGATCGGGATCGCCACGAGCACGGCGGCGGCCACGAGCGATTGCCAGAAAAACACATCCCCTCGAACCAATTCCGTCGGCACACCCACGCTGATCGTGCGCTGGGCTGAGGAGGTCACGAATGCCAGTGCATATACGAACTCGTGCAGGGTCAGCGTGAAGGTGAAGGCGATCACGGCGATGATCCCGGAGATTGAAAGCGGCATGACGACCTTGACAAAAGCCTGGATGCGGCTGTAGCCGTCCACACGGGCCGCTTCTTCGAGATCCTTGGGGATTGACTTGAAAAAGCCCATCAGCAACCACGTAGCGAATGGGATGGTAAAGGTCGGATAGACCAGGATCAACGACCACAAGGAATTGTTCAAATTCAGCGCGACAACGACCCGGGACAGAGGAATAAAAAGCAGCGTGGGCGGGACCAGGTAGACCAGGAAGATCCCGATCCCGGCCCGCTCTCCCCATTTCCCGGTCAGCCGCGCGAGGCTGTATGCGGCCGGCAGGCTGATCAACAGGGTGATGATCACCACCACGACTCCGATAAATACGGAATTGCGCAGGAAGACGGTGAAATTGGTCCGGTTAAACAGCAGATCCAGGTGTTCGAGCGTCGGCGGGTCATTGAACAGAAAGGGGTTATTGGCCGACCGGTACAGATCGGTGTTCGCCTTGAACATCGTGATCAGCATCCATAAGAACGGGGCGGCCGAGAAAAAGCAGAAGATGCCCACGGCAACGTACAGGCCGGCCCGCCGCAGAAAATGTCTCACCTTCTTCATCGCTACGTGACCTCCGTCCGTCGTGAAAACCGGAGCACCATGATGGCAACGGCCAACAGCACCGGGAACAAGAAGAGGGCTGTGGCAGCCCCCTCCGCAAGCGCCCCGCTTTCGATCCCTTTCAGAAACGCCCAGGTCGGGAGGACATGCGTGTAATAGACCGGGCCGCCGCGCGTCAATATGTACACCACCGCCATGTCTCCCACGGTGAAGATGACGCTGAACAGCAGCGCGATGCTCATGATCGGGATGATCAGCGGCAGTTTGATCTGGAACAGGATGCGCCAGAAACCGGCGCCGTCCACATCCGCCTGGTCCAGGATGTCCTGCGGGATCGAGGTCAGCCCGGCCATCAGGATGACGGCGGAAAGCGGCAGCATGCGCCAGATGTAGACCAGGATGATCGAAGCCTTCGCCAGTTCCAACCGACCCAGGTAGAACAGGTTATTGGATTCGCCCAGCAGCGCCCCGGGCTCCCCAAGCAGATGGAGGTACCGCAGCACCCAGTCGATCGGGCTGAATTTTGAGTTGAGGATCCACAACCAGCCGATCGTCCCCAACGCGATCGGGGTGGCCCAGGGAAGGATGATCAGGAACCGGGCGAACCACTTTCCCCGAAAATCGGATGACAGGATAAGGGCCAGGATGTTCGCGAGCACGAGGGTGATGATCTGCGAAACCACGGTGAACATGATCGTGTTGCTCAGGCTCTGGATGAATTGGGGCGTCTGAAGAATGGCGCGAAAATTCCGCAGACCCACCCATTCCAGGCTGGTGTTGCCGGAAGTCACATCGGAAAAGCTGAAGGCGATGGCGATCAGGAACGGGATCCCGACCAGTGCAAAGATATAAACCACGGCCGGCGTAAGGAACAGGGCTCCCAAAAGGTCTTCCCGGTCCGACCAGAACCGGGTGCTCTGCCGCCATCGACTCGAAACGTTCAGTGGTTCGCTCATGACCGGTCCCTTCTATTCACCATGAAGCGGCTGGGGGTCGATCCGCACTCCGCTCTCGGTATCGAAAAAGCGAAGTTTGGATTTGTGAACGGCAAACGTGTACGTTTTTCCGGGTTCCAGCCGGATTTCGGTCTCGGAAGAAATACTGGCAATCACCCCTTTTAATTCGTCGCAGCCTTTGACGTGGCCATACACCTGCTGTTCGGCGCCGAGATACTCGAGACGCGCGATATCGAACGCAAACTGCGCCACTTCTTCCGTTTGCTCTGCCAGCTCCAGCGGCACGAACTGCTCCGGGCGAAAACCCAGCGTATACCCTTCCCTGGAAATAAAATTCATCCCGGGCGAGCCTAAAAAGGATGCGACGAAAGTGTTGGCGGAATTATGATAGACCTCCTTGGGCCTGCCGATCTGGACGACCTTGCCGCCGTTCATAACGACAATCCTGTCACCCATTCCAAGCGCCTCGATCTGGTCGTGCGTAACGAAGACGGTCGTGATCCCGAGCTCGCGCTGAAAACTCTGCAGCTCATCGCGCGCCGAGGCCCGCAGTTTGGCGTCGAGATTGGAAAGTGGCTCGTCCAAAAGCAGGACCTTGGGCTGCTTCACCAGGGCCCTCGCCAGCGCCACGCGTTGTCTTTCCCCCCCGGAAAGCTGGCGAGGTTTTCGTTCCAGGAGCCGCTCGATCCCCAGAATGGTTGCCGCCCACTCCACTTTTTCCACGATCTCCTCACGCGTAAACAGGCGTTTTGCCCGCAGCGGAAACGCGATGTTGTTGAAGACCGTCATATGGGGATAGAGCGCATAGCTCTGAAAGACCATGGCGATCGGCCTGGCCCTGGGCGGCAGCTCCGTCATATCCACCCCACCGATTGAGATCCGGCCCTGGGAAGGTTTTTCCAATCCGGCGATCATCCGCATCAGAGTCGTCTTCCCGCAGCCGGACGGCCCCAGGATGACGAGCAGTTCGCCTTCCTGGATTTCGAGGTCGACCCCGTCGACCGCGCGGACCTGGTCGAAATGTTTGGAGAGGTTTTCGATTACGATAACAGCCATTTTTCAAACTTCCAACCCTGAGGGAGTGCAGAGCGGGGGTCATACCCCCGCTCTGCACGGTTCATTATGGATTGCAGCCCACGAGACCGGCATCGCGCCATTTCTCGAAGATGGCGTTGATCTGGGCCTCCGCATCCGCGACAGCCTGTTCGGCCGTCTTCTCACCGCGCGCCGCTTCGGCCATCATCGTCACGATGAGATTGGTTCCGAACACTTCTCCGACGGCGGGGTTGGCCGGACCGGGATAACCGATCCAGGTCACCCAATCACTTGCAGTCGCCAGGACCTCGAGCTTGTCCGACGGGTTGGACCCGAACGGATCCTCTGCGAGCCAGGCGTCCAGCTCGGGGACCGTGCTCGGGAAGGCCGGGAAATTGTACAGCTTGGCGTTGTAGACCGCATCGTCGTAGTTGGCGGTGAGGTGCAGCAGGAATTCCTGTGCCGCCTCCAACTCCGCGCCTTCGACGTAGCTGGGGATCACGTACACCGACCACACGTGCGCCGAGGCGTACTGGTCTCCCCTCGGGCCGATCAGCGCCGGTCCGAGGCCGATATTATCCGCGGCCGCAGTATCGATTTCCTGCAGGGACCGGTATGCGGAAATCGAGTTGAGGATGTAAGACAGTTCTCCAGCGATCAGGCCCTCGTTGTTGGAGGCCGGGTTCCACGCAAAAACCTCTTCTGTCATGGTCCGGGTGTAGAGCTCCGCTGCGAATTCGACCGCTTCGATGGTCTCGGGCGAATTGATCACCACGCACTCGTTCTCATCCTGGATCGAGCCGCCGTGCGACCAGATGATCGATCGCATCGCCAGCCGGGAGTCGAGTTCAGGGGACATACCCAGGCCGAGCGGGACACCCAGCTCGTCGCGGATCCGCGCCCCGCCGTCCAGCAGGTCAGCCCACGTCGACGGCCCGTTGGGATAACCGACCGATTCCCACATGGCCTTGTCGTAGTTTGCGGGATCGGGCACCCAGCCCGGGCTGTACCCGTAATAAGAGTCGGTTGCCGGCAGGTAGGAGCTCATCCAGCTGGTCAGGGCCTGGTCGCCGAACATCTCCTGGGCCCGCAGATTCAGATCGGTCAGATCGTGCAGGCCTTCGATGAACTGCGGTGGAGCAAAGACCATTTCCACCAGGGTAGGACCATCGCCGGCGTCGATCGCAGCGGTCAGCGCCGCGGGCAGTTCGCCCAGGGCAATGTGATCGACCGTGACAGACACATTATTGGCATCCCCCCATTCTTCGGCGAATGGGTCGAACCATACGTCGTACTGCGGTACAAAATGGCTCCACTGCAGGATGCTGATTTCGGTCCCGTCCGCAAATCCCGAGGTCTCCTCCCCAGGCGCTTCGGTCTCTTCCATCGCTTCGGTTTCAGCCGGCGCTTCCGTCGCAGGCGCGGCACAGCTCCCCAGGATCAGTGCCCAGGTGAACATCATGGCCATCAATAAGCGGGGGGTTTTCTTGGACATCTTCGTCCTCCTTTTCTGAAAAGCGCGAATACATTCGATCGCCGCTAAGGAAATCACGATAGTTTTAAGTCATAGGCAGATCTCCTTCCTCTTCAAAGGTCCAGGTGTCCATTTCCCTCATAAAGATGCCGCATTCGCGAAAAGCGCCTGAAATTTGATGTGGCGATTTTGATGGGTGCGGCGGCGAAGCCGCCGCACCCCTCAAAATCGC
>DATKDL010000045.1:0-8016 GCA_035512695.1 Anaerolineales bacterium
TTGGGGACGGTTATAATTTCCGAGCCAATCAACGATTAAAAGGAGCTGGAGGTGAAATATGGCTAAATGGGAATACGCTGAAGTGACCGTGATCCTGGAGTACGGTCCGCAGAAATACAAGGTCGTCGCGCCGGGCGGGGCCGTGTTTGAAAACCAGTTTGACATGCTGACGGCCTTCGGTCTTTCCGGCTGGGAGCTGGTGTCGGTCACGGAGGTCAACACCGAGAGAGCGGACGCAAAGACCTATTACTTCAAGCGTCCGCTGGCGGGGGATTCGGGAGGGAACTGAAGCCTTCGAGGCGGCTTATCCGCAACATGCTCAACCGGGGAAATACGCGCACAGGGCGCCGGGCGCCTGACCGATGCCGCCCATGATGAAGCGCGCCGAGGGGATCGCGCCTTTCTCGCGCCGGCGCGCCACGAGGTGCAGACCGCGGACCCTCCACATGACCACCATCAGGACCAGCGCGGCCAGGAAGTGGATCAGTCAGTTACGCCGCGATTTCGGTGAACGGGCAGCGCCACGCTCACGGGCAATCCTTCATTGCGCGAGAAGAAAATACGCCAGCCCCACCGCCGCGGCGCCGGCCAGGGTCCAGAGCATGCTGACCTTGAACCGGAACAGGGCTAAAAACGCCCCGCCTGCGATCAGCAGCGAAACCCAATCCAGGGTGGCGAGGTCGGGGATGTACAGCCGGACGGGTCCCCAAGAACGCTCGTCGACGGTTGCAAATAGCACGTTGAGGGAGAACCAGACCCCCAGGTTCAGGACTACTCCGACCACGGCGGCCGTGATCGACGAGAGCGCCGCGCTCAGCGAGCGGTTCCCGCGGAGGTGCTCGATATACGGTGCGCCGAGGAAGATCCAGATGAAGCAGGGGACGAAGGTCACCCAGGTGGTCAGGATGGACCCAAGGATGCCGGCCGCCATCGGGCTCAGCCCGCCGGGATTGCGATAAGCGCCCATGAAACCGACGAACTGGACCACCTGGATCAGTGGGCCTGGGGTGGTCTCCGCCATCCCGAGACCATCCAGCATCTCCCCGGGCTGCAGCCAACCGAAAGTTTCCACCGCTTCGGCTGCGACGTAGGCCAGTACGGCATAGGCGCCGCCGAAGGTCACGACGGCCGCCTGGCTGAAGAATGCGCCGATCCGGGGGAAAACGCTATCCGGCCCAACCCAGCCGAGCAGCGCGAGCTGGGGACCGAACCAGAGCGTCAGCCCGGTAACCAGTACGACCAGCGCGCGGCGTGTGGACGGCCGGGCGTGGGCGGCGGCCTGGTTGGTGATCACACTCGCGTCTCCCTCGACTTCGTGCCCTTTGATCACGTGGAACAGGTCTTCTCGCAGCCGGCCGCCGAGAAAACCGAGCAGCCCAGCGGCCAGGACGATAAGTGGAAAAGGCACATCGAAGAAGAAGATGGCCGTGAAAGCCGCGGCGGCGATGGCGACCATGACCCGGTTCTTGAGGACGCGCGCGCCGATCCGGAACACGGCTTCCATGACGACCGCCATCACGGCCGGCTTGAGGCCGAAGAACAGGCCCTGCACGAACGTCAGCTGCTGGTAGCCGGCGTAAAGGATGCTCAGCGCCAGGATCGTGAGAAAGCCGGGGATCACGAAAAGGATGCCTGCCGCCAGGCCTCCCCGCGTCCCGTGCAGCAGCCAGCCGATGTAAGTGGCCAGCTGCTGGGCTTCGGGACCGGGCAGCAGCATGGTGTAGTTGAGGGCATGCAGGAAGCGGTTCTCACTGACCCAGCGTTTTTCCTCGACCAGGATGCGGTGCATGACGGCAATCTGCCCGGCCGGCCCGCCGAAGCTGAAAACGGCGACCCGGACCCAGACTTTCAAGGCTGTGGGGAAAGAGATCACCGGGGTTGTTGAAACGACTGGATCGGTTCGTTCTGCCATCCGGGTTTTCCATTCGGCCGGCGCCGGGGTTGTGGGTCCAGCCCCGGCGCCGGCGTCTTAAAGGCTCAATCTCTGTTGACCGCCAGCGCCTTTGAGGCAATTACTTCATCAAAACAGCAAGGATATTGGAATTCTAATCGCCGTAGAGCCAGAGGTTCAGCAACCAGCGTATCACATCAGGCGCGTACGCTGCGCAGCGGAACGCCCTGCGGGTTGAGCAGGCTTGTTGTTTCGCGTGGTTTCGCCAGAACAGTCCTCGCCCCCAAGCCTTGCAGGCGTTTGCGCGCCCGGCAACGCAGTTCCCGGCCCGGAAAAGGGCTGTGCCCGGCCACCAGCGGTATCTTCGCTACGCCCACCTCACGGAACAAAGGTGGTAGGGAAGCCGTGATCGGCCATATCCCGGTACTGACCGTGCGTGATGGCTGTGCGGGTCAGCCCGTTAGTTTTGAACATAAAGTTATCGTCATCCGAGTGATGGCTGAGCCCCAGAAAGTGGCCCAATTCGTGTGCGATCGTGCGGCCGACGCGGGTACGGCCATCGTCCGAATCGATATCGCGGCCGTTCCTGCGGATGACATAGCCCGAATTCGATCCGCCTTTGGCGGTGGGGCCGTTGACGGGTGAAAAGCCGTTAACCCCGGCCGCACAGGAGGGGCCTGAAAAGGATTCGACGATCCAGACATCCAGATCCTCCGTGGGCGAGCTCCAATCATCGCGCAGATCATCGGCTTCATCGCTGCCGGCCGTGCAGTCGCTGTCCTTGTTGTCTTCCATTTCGATATCCCGGTAGCGGTTGAAATCCGAATGATCGGAGGGCAGCAGAAAACGGCGGGTCTCGCTGATGTACAGGCTCTGCTGCTCGAGGATCGCACTGGCTTCGTTCTCGGTGATGGATTGGATGGCGGCCCGATCGGCGGCCGAGATGTCTCCAACGAAGTTCAAGGCCAGCCGGAGCTGCGCCATGGCGGCCCAGACGTTCGAATCGGAGGGATCTTCCTGGGAGGTCTGGAAGGTGAATTCCATGGTGACGTCGCCGAAACCCTTGAACACGTCGTAGACATCCGAACTGCTGCCGTGCGAGGTGTAGATATTGATCGTCCGGCTGGAATTCGCCGAGACGGTCGTGGTGCCGATCGAGAAATCGAAGGTGGCCACCTGGCTGCCCCCGTCGGTGACTCGGCAGGTCACCGTGGGTCCGATCGTGACGCTATGCGGGTATCCGTTGACGAAGGTGCAGCGGGCGTAGCAGTAATAGCGGTTCTCCGTGCTGTTGTAATGGGCCGGACCTTCGCCGTTGGTCCCGGCGGTCTGGGGGACGACGTTGACCGAGATGGGGTTGGTCGGCAGGCTCAGGAACTCCGCATAGGCCACATCCGCTCCGCCGCCGCTGGCGTAAAGCGAGGCTTCGACGGAGATCTCGCCCGCTCTTTCGGCCCGGTATTCCCCCACCAGCTTCTCGCCGCGCGCCTGCTCCTCCCGGCTGATGGGCAGCAGCAGTTCGTGCCAGCCCGACAGCGGCAGCCGGACGCGCAGGCGCAGCACCGGCGTAGACTGCCCGGTCGGCACGTGGAAGCGGACGCGCAGCTGGAAGGCCTGCCCCTGCCAGATCTCCGCCTGGGTCGGCGAGATCCCCAGGATCTTGGGAGACGGGTTGGCCCCCGGCACCCAGACGGAGAACACCGGGTACCCGGCGCCTGTTTTGACGAACGGCAGCGGGCGCCCGGGCTTCAGCTGGTCGGCCGGCACGTCGACGATGACCCCCTCCGGGGAAAGGCGGTGCACGACCGCGTCGCCGCAGCAGTCATCGATCGGGAGATCCTTGCCCACCACCCGGAAACGGGCCATGCCCTCGGGGGCTTCGGGCAAACGCTCGAAGCTGGTCAGGGTGGTCGGGACGGGCACTTTGCGGTTGGAAAGCTTTTCTGCGATCAGGTCGCGGCCGCCGAACATGTCCGGCGCTTTCTCACCGGTATACCCGGTCTGGGGCATTCCGACGTTGACCTTTCCGATCGAGCGCACGATGCTGGGCTCCTCGACCGACTGCAGTTTCTCCCGGTCCCGGCCGGGGTAATCGGGCAAGTGCTGCGCGCCCGGATGATCGGGGAGCCGGTGCGCCGTTTCGATGCAGCGTCGCACCAGCTCCGGGTTCCGCTCCTGCCTGGAAAGCTCAACCAGATATTTGCGGTCGCCAGGGGTACCGATCCGGGCGAGCCCGCGAATCGCCTTTTCCTGGATGACGGGATGGGGATCCTGGATATTAGCCCGCAAGCATCTCCTGGAAACTTCACCGCCCAGCCGGCCGAGCGATCCCAGCGCCGCGCCGCGCGTGTGAACGTTTTCCAGCGGATTATTCGCAATCCCCGCCAGAACCGCTGCCTCCGTCTCAAAGCCGAGTGCGCCGACATATGCGATGGCCACATCCCGGCTGGCGTGCGACTCAACCGTGCGGCCCTCGGCCAGCATGCTGCGGATGGCCTGCTGCACCTCCGAGCGATGGCGGATGATATCCCGGGGGTCGATCCCGGCTTCTTTGAGGTCGGTCAGGTTGACGCCGTGCGCAAAGCTGGCCACCTCTTCGAGCTTATAACGGGCAAAAGCACCGATGTGCTCCCGGAAATTTATACTGGGCTGCTCCGGGTAGCCGTTTTCAGGCGCTTTCGAAGCGTCTTCGTTGTATTTTGGTTCCACCATCTCGACAGCCTCCTTTCAAATCGACGCCCTGCGGTTTTTCGCCCGGACCATCTCCCGGCCTCTGCCGGTCGGGATCGTTACGATGGGGTAGCCCCTTTCTCTCAGCCGAGTCGGAAACGGCGGGGTCTTCGGCCGCCGTCCTTCGATCCAAAGGATGTGGTGCTGCATGGGTCCATATTTATATCACGCCGCGAACCCGGCGCGAATCCCCCGCCGTCCCCGATCGGCGATTTTCAAATCGCTCCAGCGACGCCTGCGGCGGCCTCGAACTTAAAGCGCTTGTTCGAACCTTGCAGCCAATGGCAAATGCCGGTGCCCTCTTCACCTCCTACGGATTATTGCAGGCGTCTACATCACCCGTCGTAAACCCGGCCATCAATGCCTGCTGGCGCTGTGCGGATGACCCATGCGTCCATGACTCGGGCGAGACATGGCCCTGGGTCTGCTGCTGGATGCTGTCGTCGCCGACTGCTGCCGCAGCATCGAGACTCTGGGCGATCTCCGCCTCGGTGATCGGTTCGAGGTAGCCGGTCTCTGTAGCATGGTGCGCCCAGACGCCGGCCAGGCAGTCAGCCTGCAGCTCGATTTGAACGGCCAGACTCTCGGGGCCTGTAGCGCCGGAGCCGGCGCCGGACAGAACCCCGATCAGGTTCTGCACGTGATGGCCGTATTCATGCGCCAGCACGTAGGCTTCGGCAAAGGGCCCACCCTGCGCACCGAACCGGGTCTCAAGCTGAGTGAAAAAGTCCAGGTCCAGGTAGACCTGCCGGTCGGCCGGGCAGTAGAAGGGCCCCACCGCGGACGTCGCGTAGCCGCAGGCGGCCTGGACTGCCCCGGTGAAGATCACGGTATCGGCCTCGACGTACTGTCCGCCCTGCCGCGCAAACTCATCTGTCCAGAAAGACTGGATGCTGTTGACAAAACCCACGATTCGGCAGTCCTGGCGGGTATTGGCATCCGCACCTGTCTCGCACTCGCTGGCCAGGTCGCTGGGCGGACCCGATTGTCCAACCGGTGCGTCCTGCACCTGCTGAAAGATGGTCCCCAATGTACCGGGATCCACCCCCAGGGCGACCGATACCAGCAGGATCACAATTCCGAGTCCCCCTCCAATGGCCACCCGGGCGCCAGTTCCTCGTCCTCGTCGATCCTGAACTTGGGAGGGATCCAGCCGTGATTTCTCTTCGAATGGCATTTTCAGTTCTCCTCTTCAAGCCGTCCGAAAATATTCGGGCAGCGCGAACGGCATAGCGGATCGGACCACCTGCTCGTGCCGGTTTGGCTCGAGTCCGCCGCCGACCTGGTATATATTTTACTCCTCGAGCCAAACGAACGGAAGAATGAAAAGTGGCGTGGCCCGGTAATATATCGTTCAGAGTCAGTGTTCGAGTTGGATCGGGGAAGCAGGCTGGTCCGAGACACAATCAAATGGACGGGCCGTCAAACCGCCTCCTCGAGCATCTTGAGAATCCCCTCCGCCCGGTAGACCCGGTTTCGAGCCTTCCCCGTCACTTCCCCGATGATCCCCAGCTTCTCGAGCTTCTCAATGTAGCGCTGAATGGTCGTATAGCTGCCCAGGCCCAACTCCTCCTGCGCCCGGTTGATCGTCGTGATCGGCGTCCCAATCAGGTAATCGACCACCCGCCCCAGGTTCTCCCGGCTCCGGTCGTTGGCAAACCGCACCCGATAGTCCTCTCGCAGCTGCTCGAGCCGGGCGATCCGCTGTGCGGCGTCCTGCGCCTCACTGTGGACCCCTTCCAGGAAATACAGCAGCCACGCCTCCCAGGCGCCGTGCCGGCTGACGGCCAACAGCAGGTCGTAATACTCCCGCCGGTTCGCCTCGATGAACCGGCTCAGGTACAGCAGCGGCTGCGCCAGCAGCCCCCAGAAGACAAGGAGGAAAGTCACCAGCAGCCGGCCGGCCCGGCCGTTGCCGTCGACGAATGGATGGATCGCCTCGAACTGGTAGTGGACCAGCCCGATCCGGAGCAGCGGGGGGAGGTCGGAGGGCGCGTGGATGTAGCGCTCCAGGTCCGAGAGGCAGTCTTTCATTTCGTCGACCGGGGGCGGGACGAAAACCGCCTCGTTCAGCGTCGCCCCGGGCCGGCCGATCCAGTTCTGGCCCCGGCGCAGCTCGCCGGGGGTGGCAGCGCCGCCGCGCACGCCCTCCATCAGGAGCGCGTGGATCTCCCGGATCAGCCGCAGGCCGACCGGGAGGGTTTCCAGGCGCGCCAGTCCGTGGTCCATGGCGCGGACGTAGTTGTGCACCTCCCGGGCGTCGGCCGGATCGCTGAAGAAGCTCAGCTGCTGGACCTCAAAGGTGAGCAGCTCCTCGAAGGAGGTCCGGGTCCCCTCGATTCGGGACGACAGGACCGCCTCCTTCCGGACGAAGGTCTGAGCGACGACAAGCGGGACCGGGAAGGCGTTCCCGACCTCGGCCAGGCGCGCCAGGCTCCGGTCGGCCTTCGAAAGGGCGGACAGGATCTTGCCGGACCACGTCACATCAGGGGGGAGCGGGGCAGGGATGAATGCGTCGTATCCCTGCTGGGTTCGGACGACTTTGCCCGGGGCTTTGGTTGAAAAATCGGTGGGTTTCATGTGTTGGAGAAATGAAAACAAGAAGTTACGTTATTATCATTATAGGCTATTGTTGAAAATATAGCAAGTCACCATAAACGGCGACAACCTGGGCGGAAAATCGGGGACAACTGGTGGGTCATCGCCTTACCCACTTCTTCCACGAAAACATCGGCCGCTATTGCAACCGTCCGGATGGCTGGCAGGATCTGGTGGTCGCAAACTGGAACCTTTTGATCAGTCCCGGCGAGACCGCCTTCCACCTCGGCGACCTGGCGCTTGGGAAACGCGAGCGGCCGAGGCGCTGGTCCCTACGCTGAACGGGACCATCTTCCTCATGCGCGGCAACCACGACCGGCGCGGGGTGGCATTTTACGAGAACCTGGGGATCAGGCTGGTGAAGGATCCGCTCATCCTGATTCTGGAGTCGTGGCCGCGGCTGATCTTTTCGCACCGGCCGGTCTTCCCGCTCCCGCCGGGCGTCCTGAACCTGCACGGGCACATTCACAACAACCCGCATCCGGAGGTCGGACCGCAGCACGTCAATATGAGCGTAGAGGTGCGGGATTACCGTCCCTGGCGGTTGGGGGAGGTCGTGGCAAAAAAAACCACCCGCTGAGGGGTGGATCGGCCTAGCTCCGGAGAGCTTCCCTGCCATACGGTCAGTTTTTCGGCCTTGATTTGCCCGGATTATACACCGTGCCGGACCAACCGGCGTCGGCCGCGATGATGCCCGCGAGGGCATCCCAATCGAACCTAATGTGCCTTTTCAGGTTTAGAACCTATCCAAAAATTGAGGCGGCGATTTGGGGGGCGGCTGCGGCTCCGCCGCAATT
>DATKDL010000046.1:0-52376 GCA_035512695.1 Anaerolineales bacterium
ATCCGGATGGAAGTGAACGCCGACCGTTACGCAGTTTCGGTCACCGGTCGACCTGCGTTGGCGGGCGCCCTGCAGAGGATGTTGGCTGCCGGTCCCAGGCGCCTGCCATTCGGGACCGCGGCGATCGTCGCAGGGTTCAACACCGTCGTCTTTGCCTTTCTATTCCTGTTTCTGGCTGCCTGCGCCCGTCCCGCGGCCTCCTCCCCGATGATGGGACCGGATACCGATATGGATGGCATGATGCAGCGCCACATGGCCCCGCTACCGGAGGAGTATGCCGGGCTGGCCAACCCGGTCCGGGCGGACGCCGGATCGATCGAGCGCGGTCGGGCCATTTACGCGTCGAGCTGTGCCGCCTGTCACGGCGACGAGGGCCGGGGCGACGGCCCCGCCGTAGAGAACCTCTCTCCCGCTCCCGCTCCGCTAGCCCGCTCTGCAAAGATGCTCTCCGATGCCTATCTGTTTTACCGGGTCAGCGAGGGCGGTGGGTTTGCGCCGTTCGACTCTGCCATGCCGCCTTTCAAGACCGCGTTGAGCGAAGCCGAGCGGTGGGATTTGATCAACTACCTGCGCGGATTCAGCGCCCGTCCCGGGGGCGACGGGCCCATGATGGGCGACGGGATGATGCCCGGAGACGGTATGATGGATGGAAATTGGATGAACTGGATGATGGTCCCATGGTCGATCCTGGGTTGGGTTCTGAGCCTGGTGGGGGTCGTGGCGATCGTGCTCGCGGTCGTTTGGGTGGTGCGCCGGGGCAGGAATACACGGGAGCCGGAAGATACCCCGCTTGAGATTCTCAAACGGCGGTATGCCAAGGGTGAGCTGACAGGCGATCAATTTGAGCAGATGAAACGGCGGCTGGTAGAGTAAGGAAGATGAAGCGAAAAAGCCGAAAACAATCCCGCGCGGCGCGCGATCGGGCCCTCAAGACGACGGTGGTCCTCATTGGCGCATTGCTGGTTGCCCTGGTGGGCTGGAGACTTTGGAGTGGGAACGCGCGCGCCGGCGGGACGGTGGACATCCCTCACCTGCACGGCCTCGGTTTCTCCGCCGACGGGGAACAGTTGATCGTTCCCGCCCACGACGGGTTGCGGATCTATTCCAACGGCGTCTGGCAGGAACCGGACCTGCCCGCCCACGACTACATGGGCTACAGCCCCACCGATTTCGGCTTTTACAGCAGCGGCCATCCCGCGCCGGGATCGGGATTGAACAACCCGCTCGGACTGGTCAAAAGCGCTGACGGAGGTCAGACCCTAACTCAATTGGGGTTCGACGGTGAAAGCGACTTTCACCTGATGGGGGTGGGATATTTCAACCACGCCATTTACGTTTTCAGTCCTTCCCCGAATTCCCGCCTGGCTGCCGGGATGTCCTACAGCCTCGACGATGGCCACACCTGGCAGCAGAGCTCGCTAAGTGGGATCGCCGCAAACCCGTATCAGATCGCCGTTCACCCCACCGAACCCGGGATCGTAGCCCTGGCAACGCAAGCAGGCCTGTTTCTGTCCATTGATTTCGGCGACACCTCCGCGCTCATCAGTCCCGGCCCGGTGACTGCGACGGCTTTCGCTCCCGATGGGAAATCCTTGCTCTTCGGCGCCTTGAGTCTCTTTTCGTATGGATTGGAAAGCGGGCAGATCGCAACCCTCCCGTCGCCGGCCCTGGCCGGGGACAATGCCATCACGAACATCGCCGTCAACCCGGCCCGGCCCGGCGAAATCGCTCTGGCGACCTCGGAGATTGACGTGTACCTCTCCCCAGATGGGGGAGCAACCTGGCGGCAGATCGCCGAAAACGGAAAGGGTGGAAAATGACCGGAATCGACCATGAAAACAAAACATTTCCTTTTCCTGGCGGATGAATTGCTTGCCGACGTCGCCCAAGGCGTTTACGAATGCACGCGCTATGGGGCCGCAGGCTCCGTCAAATCGGAAAAAGAAGGAAATTCGATCCGTGTCTAAAACGACCACGCTTGAAGTCCCCATCAAGGGGATGGACTGCGCCGAGTGCACGCAGCACGTTCGCAAGGCTATCGCCAAACTGCCCGGCGTCGAGTCGGTCGACGTGCTTCTGGTCGGTGAGAAGGCGATGATCCGCATGGACCCCGACCGGGTGGACCTGCCCGCCATTCGCATGGCCGTTGCCGGCGCGGGTGATTACGCCGTTCCCGAAACGGCTCCATCGTCGGCCGTTCTACCAACCGGTGAGGTTTCGACTCGAACCGGACTTCCCGGCCGGCCAACACCGGCTTTCAACCGACAGCTGGGTCTTATGTTCGCAGGCGTGTTCGGCGTAGTGCTGGCAATCGTGGTCGTGGGCGAATGGTTGGGCGTCTTCGAGATGCTCAACGCGCGCATCCCGTTCCTGGTGGGACTCGCCATCGTACTGGCAGGCGGCTGGCCGGTCTTTCGAAACGTGCTGCGCGCGGCACTCAAGCGACAGATCACTTCGCATACACTGATGACCGTCGGGGCGATCGCGGCGCTGGTGGTGGGCCAATGGGTGACGGCTGCGATCGTCGTCGTCTTCATGCGGGTGGGCGACCACGTCGAGCGCTTCACCGCTGAAAGCACCCGGTATGCCCTCAAAGCGCTGACGGCGATCACACCGCAAACGGCGCGCGTGGTGCGCAACGGCGCAGAAGTGGTAGTGCCGGTCGGGGAAGTGAAGGCCGGTGAAACCGTCATCGTGCGCCCCGGCGAGAAGATACCGGTGGACGGCGAAGTGATCGCCGGACACGCCACCCTGGACCAGGCAGCGATCACCGGCGAATCGATGCCCGTCGAAGCGGTGACCGGTTCGCGCGTTTTCGCAGCCACGCTCGCGCAGTTTGGGAGTTTGCGCGTCAAAACCCTTCGCGTCGGAGCAGACACGACCTTCGGGCGTGTGGTCAAGATGGTGGAAGAAGCCGAAGCCCATCGCGCCGGCGTGCAGCGGTTCGCCGACAAGTTCAGCGCGTACTACCTGCCCATCGTCTCCGGGATTGCCGCGCTCACCTTTCTCATCGGCCGGGACCCGCTCGCGACCGCCGCCGTCCTGGTCGTGGCGTGTTCCTGCTCGATCGCGTTGGCGACACCGGTGGCTATGCTGGCCTCCATTGGGGCGAGCGCGAAACGCGGTCTGCTGATCAAGGGTGGAAAATACCTGGAGACCCTGGCCCGCGCCGACGTGGTGCTGGTGGACAAAACCGGCACCCTGACCCTGGGACGGCCCCAGATCACGGATGTGATCCCGCTCAACGGCATGCCCGCTCCGGAATTGCTCGCCCTGGCCGCGTCCGCCGAACGCTACTCCGAACATCCCCTGGCCGAAGCCGTGCGCACGGCCGCTCACGCTCAACACCTCGTGTCATTCGAACCCGACGGCTTTGAAGCAATCCCCGGCGAGGGCGTTCGAGCGCAGATCAACGGCGATTCCATCGCAGTCGGCAACCGCCGGCTCATTCCGGCAGCAGAGTCGTTGCCCATCGCGCTCCAGTTGGAAGAGCAGGGTAAAACGCTGTTGTTCCTGGCGCGCAACGGTGAACTCGCTGGCGTTCTCGCCGCCGCGGATACACTCCGTCCCGAAGTGCCCGCTGCCCTGGCAGAACTCCGCGCGCTTGGTATGGCGCACGTGGAGCTGCTCACGGGCGATAACGAACGCACGGCCGCCGCGCTGGCCGAAAAAATTGACGTCCGGTATCGCGCCAATCTGTTGCCCGAGAACAAGATCGAAATCGTGAAGGATTACCAGGCCCGAGGCCACACGGTCGTGATGATCGGCGACGGCGTGAATGACGCGCCCGCCCTGGCACAGGCGGACGTCGGGATCGCCATGGGCGCGGCGGGCACGGATATCGCCCTGGAAGCTGCGCACATCGCCTTGATGCAGGAAAATTGGATGCTCGTGCCGGAGATCATCCGGATCGCGCGCCGGACCATGCGGATCGTGAAGATGAACCTCGGCTTCACCGGCGTGTACAACGTCGCCGGCCTGGCCCTGGCCGCCTTCGGGATCCTGCCGCCTGTCCTCGCGGCGGCCGCCCAATCCATACCGGATTTGGGGATCCTCGCCAACTCGGCGAGGCTTTTAAGGCAGAAGTAAGCGGATGGGGGAGCGGAACTACCGCCAGGACCAGATCGCCAGACCCCCTGAAACCATCCATTTCGGCGGTTCGCTCCCGTCCGCCGGGACAAGCCAGACGGCGTCGGCGCTGCTTTCATCGACCCCGGTGAAGACGAGCTGCGCACTGTCCGGCGACCAGATCGTCAGCGAGTGGTGGTACTGGTCGAAGAACGGGACGATCTCGAGGAAGCCCGCCGTGGGTGCGAAGCGGGCCAGGTGCCGGACCAGGCCCTTCTCGACTTCGAGCACGCTCAGGCTAAGCAACGCACCCTCCTCCTGGAGCGCCGGGCGGGCGAGGGCTTCAAAACCCTCGTCCCCCTCCAGGTGGAAAAAAGCCAGCCGCGACCCGTCCGGAGACCAGAAATAGGCCAGGGTGAGGTCGTTCAGGCCCCGCCAGGCGACCTCGCCGGTCGCCGAGTCCAGGACCAGCAGCGGTCCGAAGAGGATGCCCTGCGGCGCAACGGAGCGGACGGCGATCCGGGAGCCGTCCGGAGACCAGGTGAAGGCGGTCAGGCCTTCGGCCTCCAGGAAGGTCTCCAACCGCGTCCCTTCCCGATCGAAGCGGGCCAGCTCATCCGCCGGGCCGTCCGTGCGAACCATGGCCAGGAAGGAGGCGCCGTCCGGTGCCCAGGCCGGGGCCTGGAAACCGCCGGGCGCCGGACCCAGCTCGACGGCCCGGGCGTCCTCCGGCTCCAGAAGGGAGATGCGGGCGGCCGGATTGATGCTCCGCGAACCGCCGATGTGGACCAGGATCTGCGCGGCGTCCGGCGACCAGTGCCAGTAGTAGGGCTGGTCGGCTCCGAGCAGGCGCGTCTCGGCGCCGTCCGGGAAGGCCTGGCGCAGCAGCAGGCTGTCGCCCCGCACCGAGCTCGTCAGGAAGGTCAGGCTGAGGCTGTCCGGGGCCCAGTATAGATAGAAGGGCGCCTCGGCTTCGCTGGCGAAGATCTCGTGCAGCTCGGTCGGGGTGTCCGAGCCCGGTTCGGAGACCAGCAGGGCGGCCCCGGTCCCGGCCTCGCCGGACCGGATGGCGGCGAAGGCCAGGAGGCGACCATCGGGCGACCAGGCCGGGTAGCGGTAGAGGACGATATCCGCCCCGCGGCCGAGATCCGGCTGGGCGTCGGTGGTGAGGGCGACCGGCTCCGGGGCGGCGGGGTCGAAGACGTAGACGTTGCCGTCGGCGCCGAGGTAAGCGATGAGTCCGGAGCCGGGCTGGGGGGTTGGATCGGGAAGGGGGAAAGGCGCGCGGCAGGCGAGGGCGGCGAGGGCGAGGACGAGGAAACAAGCCGGCGCACGGAGCGCGGGGGGAGAGGGCATGCCGGTTGTATTATATTCCGCTTCCTCCCCCACCCCATTGTGAGACCTTATTCCGAATACCAGTCCAGCACCCGCAGGGCGCGGAGCGTGATCCACCGGCTTGGCCGGCCGAATCAAAAGCGCCCTCCTCGACGGAAGGCGCTTTTTTGTCCGTTGAAAACGGTTATTTGCGCGCCGGCACCGGGTCCGGTGGGGAGGCCGCATCGGCCGCCGCTCGGGAGGCCGCAGCCTGCGGATACCAGCGCTTTTGGAGCCAGAACGCCACGCTCACCAGCCCGATCATCACGGGCACTTCCACCAGCGGACCGATCACCGCGGCGAAGGCCGCACCGCTGCTGATGCCAAAGACCGCCACCGACACTGCGATCGCCAGCTCGAAGTTGTTGCTGGCGGCCGTGAACGCGAGCGTCGTCGTCCTGGAGTAATCCGCGCCCAGGCGGTGGCCCATGTAGAACGAAATCAGGAACATGAAGACGAAGTAGAGTAACAGCGGTATGGCAATCCGCACCACGTCCATCGGGATCTGCACGATCAGGTTGCCCTTCAACGAAAACATGACGACGATCGTGAAGAGCAGGGCGATCAAGGTCAACGGGCTGACCCAGGGCACGAAGTTCGTGTAATACCATTCCTGGCCCTTGGCGCGCAACATTACCAGGCGGGTTAAGAACCCGGCCAGGAAGGGGATCCCGAGGTAGATGAAGACACTTTCGGCGATCTGTCTCATCGTGATGTCCACTCGAACGCCCTCTAACCCAAACCAGGTCGGCAGAACGGTCAGAAAGATGTAGGCGTAAACACTGTAGAAGAAAACCTGGAAAACGCTGTTGAACGCCACCAGGCCGGCAGCGTATTGGGTGTCTCCGTGGGCGAGTTCGTTCCAGACGATGACCATCGCGATACAACGCGCCAGGCCGATCATGATCAGCCCGGCGATGTATTCGGGATAGCCGCGCAGGAAAACGATCGCCAGGACGAACATCAGCAGCGGGCCGATGATCCAGTTTTGAATGAGCGAGAGCGAGAGTACTCTTTTGTTGCGGAAGACGTCTCCCAGCTCTTCGTATTTCACCTTCGTGAAGGGCGGGTACATCATCAGGATCAGGCCGATCGCAATTGGGATATTGGTCGTCCCGATCGAAACCGCCGTGTTGAAACGCTCAACCCCAATCGGGAACATAAAGCCGATCAATACCCCCAGGCCCATCGCCAGGAAAATCCACAGCGTCAGGTAGCGATCCAGGAAAGAAAGCTGCTTGCTCAGCCTTTGCGCCGGCGCTTGTGTGACGGCAACATCAGACATGAGAAACCTCCACGTTCAGATACGCGGCTTGCGGGCCGCACGTCAGGCGGCGAGGTTTGATGCGACGATGATAACTCCGTACCGAAAGCCACTGCAACCCCATCGAGGGCTTGATTCAATCCCTTCGCGGAGTAAACCGGACGCAGGGTGAAAGAACGTTTTATTTAGCGAAACTATTCAACTTCCGAATGGCACTACCCAGAACAAAACGGCGGTCACTAATAGTCTCGGCAAAGCCAGCTTTAGCACAACAGGGCCGCACGGCACCTTCACCCTGACCGTTACGTGCATCAACAAGGCCGGATACAGCTTCGATCCGGCGAGAGCGCTTTTTTTGTCGCTGCGATCTATCTGCTAATGAAAAATCGGCCGGCCGATTATTTGGTGAGCGCCGGTTGAGAGGGGGATCGGCGCTCACCGAAGACCAGGCCAGCTCAGCAGAATCAATACGGTCCAGACAATGGCCAGGATGGGTGGGATGGGCAGGGCAAATCCCCACCAGAAGATCCCGCCTAAGGGGAGCAGCACGAGGGAGAGAACGGCCCCGGATTTGTAGCCGCCCCAGAGCAGGAAACCGGCGACGGCCTCGAGAATGCAGACGAGCAGAAAGGCCGCCAGGAGCGGGACGGTCGTCGGCAGCCCGATCCGTTCGAAAGGTCCGCGGCCGTAGGCGGGAAAGCCCATGACGATGGGGATATCACGGCCGGTCAGGAGATTGCGAATGGCCGGGATGCAGAACACGCCAAAACCAAAGGCGACGAACCAATGAAGAACGGCGGCGACTCGGATTAGAAATGGAATAGTCATCTCACGGCTGGATCCAGGAACAGGGCCGGATACGCTGATCGTACCCGAACAATCGAAAGATAGCCGACCCACTCGATATTAGGCGGCTCCTTGTATTCTACCAACAAAGGTTGCTGCCCGTTTGTGGGCAGAACATCCGGATTGAACCTTTTGGACGACTTGTATGGCAGCAGCAGGTCGGAATTTTTGGTTCTGTACGGCCGGCGCAGGGTTGGAAAAACCAGGCTGCTAACGGAATGGCTTACCACTTCATTTGTAAATTGGGAGCAGGTCTGGGACCAGATCAGCGAGCTTGCAGGGAATGGACCATTCGAGCGAGCAACCGCCGGGTCCTCCCGCTCTACCCCGATCACGTCGAGGGTGAGTGGGGAAAAGATTACCAGGTGGATGTCGTTGGGATCAATCGGATGAAAAAGCACCTGATTCTAGGCGAGTGCAAGTGGACTCGAGCGCGCGGAAAGGCGAGTGTTTTACGGGAGCTGGTTGCAAAAAAGACCCCCAAAGTGGTACCCGCATCCGGTCGCTGGCAGGTGTTTTTCCTGGGGTTCGCACGGGAGGGCTGGAACAAGCATGCGGTTGATTACGCACGGCAAATATCGAAGGCGCAACCTGAGGAGACGAATTGGCGTATCGTGGGAATGCGATTGCTTGGCCTGGATGAGGTGGATAACGATTTGTATAGATGGGCAAGCGGATAATACTGGGCAGGCGCGTGCCCGTGATCGGTGCGGTTTCCTTTTCCAGTATAGCGATGATAGAAAGGATTTTTTCTTGTATTAAAGGCGAGCGGAAGTTACAATCCATAACATCAAATATCCCACTTCAACTTAAACCGGATTCAAGTTGGAAGAAAAATTAATCGTCTCCGACCCGAATATCATGATGGGGAAACCGATTGTCAGGGGCACCAGAATCACAGTGGAGTTGATCCTGGAAAAACTGGCCGCCGGTGAGACCTTCTCCGATTTGCTCTCCGCTCATCCGGGTTTGACGCACGAATCCATTCGGGCGGCTCTCCGATTCGCCTCGGAAGTGCTTCGCGCTGACGTAATTTACCCGACCGAAGAAGCCTGGTGAGATTTCTCGCTGACGAAAGTGTTGATCGGCAGATCGTGGATCGATTACGACAGGAGGGCTATCGCCGGGAATCATTTCGGTGCGATTAGCCGGTCTGCACCCCAAACAGAAAGCCTAGATCGTAACGAATACGATCCGTATTCGAGGAGACGAGCTCGAGAAAGCCTTTATGGTTATTACGAAACGAACGATACGGATCCGTCGTGGGGGCTAGAACCGAAAACGCCGTCCAGCAAATGGACGGCGCAATTTCGTTAGGGACCGAGTTAAGTATTAGGGCCTGACCGGCACAACCGGCCGGAATTTGTACCGGCATGTTTGATTTAACGAATTTTGGGCAGGTATTTGTTGTGTACTGAGAGCAAGTTGCAGGCGATCAAATTGACCTGGCGACTAACCACCTTTTTAGTGACGCCTGGCTCTCGCCGGAAGGTATCCCGGCGAGCATATGTTCAACACTGATATCCTCGTCCAGCTCGGGCCAATGAATGCCCATACCTTTTCCGATCATACGAAAATTTTTTCGCTCCCCCTCGGTTGCATGATCCAACCGGGGATACCAGGCGATAGGAATTGAAATCGTCCGACCATCCTCAAGATCGACTCGCAAGCTGTCTTCCGTGATCTCCACCGCAGTAATTGCAGATATTCGAATATCAAAAGCTAAAGTACTCATTCCAACGCTCCATCAGCAAAGTCTGATTGTCCGCGATGATCCTCTGGATTCGACGGATTTCGTGTCTGAGAAAACCACCGCTGTTCTGTAAACGGATCGGATCCAACCAGAATTTCGCCACGTTTTGATCTCTTTCCACGTGCACGTGTGTTGGTTCAACTCGATCTCCAGAATAGAAAAAGAAACGGTACGGACCTGAGATCAATACGGTCGGCATTGAAGGATTATAAACGTTGTTATCAATCAAAGAAAAATCCCGGCGTTCAACCGGGACTTATCGATCAATAGCAATGTCAGTCCGGAATCAGCTAATGCATCACGGGACGAAATTTATACCCATATACCAGCATCCCCCGCTCATCCCCGTCGTCGTGCAGCTTCCGCGTCACCATCTCCACCGGCGTCCCCACCGGCACGTCGCGACCTTCCAGATCGGTCAGCTGGGCCGTGACGAGCGGGCCTTCCTGCAAGCGGATCAGCGCCACCGTGTACGGCGCCTGCTCCCCATACCCGGCCGGGGCGTCGTAAACCGTCGTCACCGAGTAGACTTCCCCCTTCCCGCTGAACGAGTACAGGTCGCGGGCTTCCTTCCCGCAGTCCGGACAGATGTCGCGGGGCGGGAAGATCTTGCGCTCGCAGTGCGGGCAGACCTCCCCGACCAGCGCATATCGCTGTTTCTTCAAACGCCAATGCCGTGCAACTTCCATGTTCAGCTCCTAATCGAAAATCGAAAATCAAAAATCCCTGCGCTAAGTTGATCGATTTTCGATTTTCGATTATTCTAGCCTTCTACCCCTCTCAAACCCTCTCAACCGTTCAGAAACCCTATCAAATACTCTCAAGTACGTGCGTGGCGACCGTGCTGGCGGGTCCGCCCAGGCACTGGATCAGGGCGCGGCGGGCGTTTGCGACCTGGTTGGGGCCGGCAAGGCCGCGCAGCTGGAGCGTGGCCTCGACGGCTTGATAAATGCCCGTGGCCCCACCCGGGTTGCCCCGTGCCTTCAATCCACCAAACGTCATCAGGGGGAGCTTGCCTTTCAATGAAATCGCGCCGTTCTGCGCGAGCTCCCAGCCCCGGCCCCGCCCGGCGAAACCGGCCGCCTCCAGCGACAGGGCGGCATAGATCGAGAAAGCGTCGTAGATCTCGAACAGGTCCACGTCCCCCGGCATCACCCCCGCCTGCCGGCAGGCAGCTTCGACCGAGGCCCGGACCGCCTGGAAATCCAGCGGGTCTCGCCGGTCGTGCAGCGTCAGCGTGTCCGTCGTCAAACTCGACCCGCTGATCCGCACCTTCGGTCCCTCCAGCCGCTCCGCCAGGATCCCCTCCCGGGTCAGCAGCACGGCCGCGGCCCCGTCCGCAAACGGGGCCGCATCGAACAAATTCAACGGCGGGCTGACGATGCCGGCACGTTGGTATGTTTCCGGCTTGATCGCCTTTCGGAACATGGCGTGCGGGTTCCCGGCCCCGTTGGCGTGGGCGGTCACGGCGAACCCGGCGAAGGCCTCGCGCGGCGCTCCGGTCTCGTGCAGATAGCGGGCCATCAGCAGCGCCGCCTGGGCCGTCGGGGTCAGGCCGTGTTCGGCCTCGTAATCGGCGTCCATCGCCGTCGCCAGGGCTTTTTCGACTTTCCCGCCCACGGTGTCCGTCACCTTCTCGACCCCGACCACGAGGGCCGAGTCCACCTGCCCGGACAGGACCGCCATGTACCCGGCCCGCAGCGCCGCCCCACCGGACGCCCCCGCCGCCTCAACGGTCACCGCTTCGATCCCGCTCAGCCCGGCAAAATCGGCGATCAGCGCCGCCAGCTGGGACTGCCCGGACAGCGCCGGCGACAGCATGTTGGCAACGTACAACGCCCCCGGCCGCAGCCCCCCTGCGTCGCGCACCGTCCCCTCGATCGCCCGCAGCGCCAGCTCGCGCAGGGAGATGTCCCAGTGCTCGCCCACATCGGTTTGCCCCACCCCGGCTATGATCACTTCAGTCATAGGTCTCCCAAAAGAGTTAGCGAAATTTGGGGGTGGCCCGGCTTCGCCGGGCCACCCCCAAATTTCGCCCCTCTTACTTCATCGCAATCTTCCCTCTCATGCGCACATACTGTGCGTAATCGATCTCTGTCCGCCGCGCCACGTAATCCGCAGTGCTGCGCGCCAGGTTCCGCCGCTCCGGTAGTTTGTCGGTCACGGTCAGGACCATCGCGTCTGCGCCGGCCCCGGAGCCGAACGAGGTCATAAAGATCTTATCGCCCGGCTGGGCCTCATCCAAGATCGCCGTCAGCCCGATGATGGCGGCGCCTGAATACGTGTTTCCGATCATCGTCACCAGCATACCGGCTCGGATCTGCTCGTCGTTGAAGCCCAGCTCGTGGGCGACGCGGGTCGGGAACTTGGTGTTGGGCTGGTGGAAGACGGCGTAGCGGTAGTCCGCCGCCACGGTCCCCGTCATCTCCAGCATGGCAGAGGCGGCCTGCGTGATGTGCTCGAAATAAGCCGGCTCCCCGGTGAAGCGCTGGCCGTGCTCCGGGTACTTCTGTTCGGCCCGGCGCCAGAAATCGGGCGTGTCGGTGACGTACGAATAGGTGCTTTCGATCACGGCCAGCGACTCTTCGGCCGGACCCAGCACGAAAGCCGCCCCGCCCGCCCCGGCGGTGTACTCCAGGGCATCCCCCGGCTTGCCCTGGGCGGTGTCCATCCCGATCGCCAGGGCGTAGCGCGCCATCCCGGACCCGATCAGGCCCATCGCGGCCACCATCGCCTCGGTCCCAGCCTTGCACGCGAACTCCCAGTCGGCGGCCTGGACGTGCGGGACGGCCCCCAGCGCCTCCGCCACGACGGTCGACGTAGGCTTGACGGCGTACGGATGCGATTCCGACCCGACCCAGATCGCCCGCAGATCGCTCGCCGCGATCCCCGACCGGGCCAGCGCGTTGCGCGCCGCCTCGATCGACATCGTGATCACGTCCTCGTCCAGCCCCGGCACCGCCTTCTCCACGATCGGCAGCCCGGCCGTCCCCTCCGTCCACACCCGCGACACCTCCGATGCCGGCAGCCGGTACCGCGGAACATATGCGCCGTAGCCAACGATACCTACGGGTTTTTCGGGTTTGAGCAATTGCGAATGATTCATGTTTGACCTTTGCACCCCGCACTTTGCACTATTTTCTTCCATGTAACCGCATATGCCCCCGCTGTATCCCTTCCGTCGCCAGGGCTCGCAGCGCCGCCAGGTTTTGCGCCAGGCCGACGGAGACGGCGATCTCGGCCAGCTCGGCGGCAGATTCTACACCCATCAGCTTCAATGCGGCCTGGGCGCCGGGGTGGGCTTTGGTGACGCCGCCGACGATCCCGACGGCCAGGGGCAGCTCCAGTTCGCCGGAGAGATCGCCGTTCTCTTCCATTTTCCAGGTGGAGAGCGAGGTGTAGCGCCCGGACCGGGCGGCGTAGGCGTGCGCTCCGGCCTCCACGGCCCGCCAATCGTTCCCGGTGGCGATCAGGACCGGGTCGATCCCGTTCATAATGCCCTTGTTATGCGTCGCGGCCCGGTGCGGGTCCGCCGCCGCAAACGCCCACGCCTCCACGATCCCCTGTGCAACGGCCTCGCCCTCGAACTCGTCGAACGCCAACGTTGCACGCTGCACCTTGCACGCTGAACGTGCTTTTCTTCTGTCCGTCAGATTGGTCAAGATCCGCAGGTGAACCCGCCCGCCCGTCAGCCGCTCGATCTCGGGCGCCAGCTGCTCGCAGGCGGTGTTGACGGCGTTCGCCCCCATGGCATCCCGAACATCGTACAGCAGTTCGACCACGAGGAACGGGCCGATCGGGGTGTCGGGCAGAATCCGGGCCTCCAGGTCCAGCGCCCCGCCGCCGAGGCGGACGATCGTCGGGTGAAGCCCGGTGAGGCCGGCCAACAGGTCCGCCTTTGCAGCCAGGACCGCCTCCCGGGCGGCCGCCAGCCCATCCGCCGGGATGTCCAGCACCTGCATTTGGCCGGTCATCACCGACCGGTCCGCGGAGGCCGTGAACCCGCCCCCGGCCCGGGCCAGCCGGGCGGCGTTCGAGGCCCCGGCGATCACGGAAGGCTCCTCGACCGCCATCGGGATGATGACGTCCCGCCCGTTGATCCGGAAATTGAGCGCCAGCCCGAGCGGGAGGCCAAATGTCCCGATGGCGTTCTCGACCATCCGATCGGCCGTCTCGATGGGCAGCGAAGCCACTCCGGTCAGCGCCGCGACCTCCTCAGCGTCCAGCCGGCCCTCCAGGACCGCCTGCCGCTCCGGCAGGCCCAGCTTGTAAAAACCAGGAAAGCGTGAGTTTGTTCCACTTTGCACAATCCGATTCTAGCCGCGGGACCCTCGCAAAACCTATCAGGATGGTTTTTGGGACAACCAGAAAACCAATATTCCACCCTCAAATTCGGTATAATTTTTTATATGGGACCACCCGAAGTCGAGCTGCTGGATTCCCTCACGGGGGCGTATTCCCGGGCGTCCATGAAAACGCGCCTGCAGGAAGAGGTCGACCGGTCGGATCGGTACGACCAGCCGTTCTCCATCCTCCTGCTCGACCTCGATCACTTCAAGAGCGTCAACGACGCCTTCGGGCACCGCCGCGGGGATGATATCCTGATCGCCTTTGCCGGCCGTCTTCAGGAGAACGCCCGCAGGAGCGACGTCGTTTTCCGGTACGGCGGTGACGAGTTCATCATCCTGCTCCCCAGCACGGATACAAAGGAAGCCGTCTATCTGGCCGAGCGGCTCTTCGAACACCTGACCGAGAACCCCTACGAGGGGGACCCGTCCCTCAAGCTGACCCTCAGCATGGGGATCGCCAGCTTCCCGGAGGACGCCAGCACGCCCGAGGCGCTCTTCGACGTGGCGGACAAGCGCCACTACCAGGCCAAACGGCAGGGCCGCAACCGGATCGTCAACCGGGATGTGGAATACCCCTCCGGTCCCGGTTTCGACCTGACCCTGCGGCTGATCGGACGGGAGGTTGCGCTTGAAAAAGTCCATCTCTTCTTCGAAAACCTGATCCGTATAAAGCAGGGCAGCCTGTTCGTCGGCGGGTCGCGCGGGATCGGGAAGACCCGGTTCCTGGAAGAGGTGGCCAAGATCGCCCGGCTGCACGGCTACCTGGTGCTCCAGCTTACCGGAAAACACAGCCGGAAGTCCCGGGCACTCGGCGCCCTGCTCGAGGCCGAACGGGGGTGGGAACAGCTGGTCTCGATCTCGAACGGCGAAAACGCCTTCATCCGCAGCCTGAACCAGCTGCTGGCCGACAAGGGCAATATCGGGGTCGTCTTCACGATCGACAACCTGACCGATACGGACCGCCAGAGCCTGGCGACCGTGGAGCGGATCTTCTACAACCCGAGCCTCCCGGTCGTCGCGATCGCGTACAGCGACGGGTTGGATTCCGCCCTGCCCTATTTCACCGAATCGCCCCTGTCGGAATCCGTCCGGCTGTCCGCGTTCGACGAGGAGAGCATCCTGGTCTGGCTCCGGCACGTGCTGCGGTTCGAGCCTCCCGCCGATTTCGTGCGCTGGTTGCATGCGGAGACGGACGGCCTCCCGGACCGGCTCCACCGCTGCCTGCCCATCCTGACCCGGGAAGGTTATCTGAAAATGGACGGGGGCTGGCAGTTCCAGGAGACCTCCGGCGGTGCGAACTACCAGAACTATCCGCTCGCCCTTTCCCTGGATCGGGAGCAAGAGGTCGCCCGCGGCAATCTGCCCCGGGAGCTGGGGACCTTCATCGGGCGCACCGCCGAGCTCAACCGGCTGATGGAGTGGCTGCGGGAGACGAACGTCGTGACCCTGACCGGGCCGGAGGGGATCGGGAAGTCCCGGCTCGCGCTGCAGGCGGCCGTAGAGCTGGAAGACGAGTACCCCGACGGCGCTTATGTGTACAAGACGGCTCTGCGCGAGCAGGAAGACCCCGAGGAAGGCCGGTACCAACTGGTCTCAAACCTGACCGGCGTGCTCGGCATCCCGCTGTCCGGAAAGGAAATGGTCGAGGCGCAGCTGCAAAAGCCGATCGCGGGGAAGAAGATGCTCTTCTTGATGGATGGCCTCGAGAACCACCGGAACACACGGTGGCTGATCGAAGCCGTCCTCGCGGCCGCCCCCGAGACGCGCTTTCTCCTGTCGGCCACCGAACCGGCGGGGCTCCCCGGGGAGCGGGTCTGCGAGCTGAGCGGGCTCTCGGTCCCTGACGAAGCCGATTCCCCCGCAGCGCGCCATTCCGAGGCGGTCAAACTGTTCATGACGCACGCCCTGCGCGCCGACCCCGAATTCATGCTCACGGGCGGCAACCTGGTCTTCGTCATCAAGATCTGCCGGCTCGTCGGCGGGATGCCGCTCGGGATCGAGCTGGCGGCCGCGTGGGTGAGCATGTTCTCCCCGGAAGAGCTGGCTGCCCAGATCGAGTACAACTACCTTCTCTCCTCGGATCGATCGGGGGAGATCCTCGCCACGCGGAACATCCAGGCCGTGTTCGATTATTTCTGGGATCTGCTCTCCGGCACCGAGCAGGCCGTCCTCGCCCGGCTGACCGTCTTCCAGCACGAGTTCAGTACCGTGGCCGCCCGCCAGGTCGCGGATGCTTCGCCGTTCTTCCTGGGCGGGCTGACGAACCGGGTCTTCCTGTCGCGGACTCCGTCCGGTTTCTTCCAGATGCACGATCTGATCCGGCAGTATGCGGCTGCAAAGCTGGCAGCCGATCCGGAAGCCGCCGCGGCGGCGCGGCTGGCGCACTGCATCTACTACCTGGAGTTTCTCCAATCCTGCACGATGCCCCTGAGAGGTAAAAGGCAGAAGGAAACCCAACAAGAGATCTCCGCCGCTTTCCCCAACATCCAGTCCGCCTGGGAGTGGGCACTGCAGAACCGGCAGTACCGCCTGGTGCGCGACGCGGTCGACGCCCTGTTTCTTTATTTCGTCAACCGGGGCAGCTCCCGGGAAGCCGCAGCGATGTTCGACCATACCGCCGAGCTTCTGGAAGGATCCGTCCCGGAAGCGGCGCGATCCGAACCGGAATTCGCACCGGCCTACGCCCGGATCAAGCTGCGCAGGGCCGTGTTCCGGTCGACGGTCGGCCATATCCGGGAGGCCAGGGAGACGATCACAGCCTGCCTGGAGGAGGCGCTGGCCGAGGAGGATCCGGAGGAGGTGGCTCTGTGCTACGAGCACCTGGGCTGGGTCAATTACGAACTCGGCCTCCCGCGTCACGAAATTGTCGCGACCTGGGAGAAAAGCCTGGCGATCTACCGCGCCCGGGAAGCTCCGTGGGGAGTTTCGCGCCTGCTTTATAACCTGTCTTTCATCTCGCCGCTCGAACAGTCCCAGGCGCTGATCAAGGAGAAGCTCGAGATATCGACCGAAATCGGCGACCTGGTCGGTCTGGCCGACACACTGCTGACCTTAGGGGAGATCCAGGACAAGCTCGGGGAAAGCGAGCAAGCCTTCGATTACCTGACCCGCAGCCGCGAGATCTTCGAGCAGCTGGGCAACCAGGACGGGATCGCGTTCACCCATTTTGGCCGCGGCGACGTCTTCATCAGCCAGGGACTGTTCGGGACCGCGCTCGGCGTCTTCGAGACAGCCAACCACCTCTTCCGCCAGACCGGGAACCTGAACGGCCTCTCCACCTCGCTCGCCCGCATCTGCCGCGCTGCGATCGCGCTGGGCGACTTTGAGAGGGCCCACCAGAGCCTGATCGAGAGCGTCGAGCTCGAGCAGGAAGCCGGCAGCCGGATCGGAGCGGCCTACTCGCTGAACTTACAGGGAGAACTGGCGATGGTCGAGGGGAACCTACCCGAGGCGCGCACCCGGCTCGAGGAGAGCTACCGGATCATCCGGCAGGCGGAGGATGATTGGGGGCTGGGCCGGGGCCTGGGCAACCTGGCCCGGCTCGGCATCCTGGAGGGCGATTTCAAAGAGGCCCGAGCCCGGGCCGAAGAAGGATTGGCGGTCTCCGAGCGGATGGGAGAGACGCTCTTCATCCACGCCAATCAACTGGCGGCAGGACACGCCTACCTGGGGCTGGGTGAAACGGAAAAGGCCGGGGAACGGTTTCACGCCGGTCTCGAACTGGCCGATGGGCGCAGATCGCCGCCCCTGGTCCTGGAGGCGCTGCTGGCTTTTGCCCGGCTATACATCCACGTCAATCTGCTCTGCAAAGCCGACCCCCTGCTCCGGATGATCCAGTCCAACCCGGCGGCCCCTTTCCCGGTCCGCCGTGACGCCGACGCACTGCTGACGCAGACCGAAGAGAACACCGCCTCACTTGCGCCACCGCCCGATCTGAACACGATGGTCCGCCTCGCCCTGGATTGGCGGGACGATGGCTGAGATCGCCAGCCGGCGGAACCCGCAGATCCGACTGATCCGCTCGCTCAAGCGGGCGAAGGCCCGCCGGGAGAGCGGGCTGTTCCTCGTAGAGGGGCTCCGCCACATCGGCGAACTGCTCGCCTCCGATTTCGCGACCGAATTCATCCTCTGCGCACCCGAAGGCTTGACCGGCGAATACGGTCAAAGCCTTCTCGAGACGGCCCGCCAGGCCGGCATCCCGGTGTATTCGGCCCCGGTCGAGCTCCTGGATGGGCTGAGCGACAAGCGTTCGTCGGCCGCCATGCTGGCCGTCGCCCGGCAGACCGCCCTCATATTTGACAGCCAGGCGCCTCCGGTTGCCGGCTGGAGCGTCGCGCTGGCGGCGCCGCGCGATCCGGGCAATATCGGGACGATCCTGCGGACGATGGACGCCTTCCGGGCCGGCAACCTGTACCTGCTGGACGGCGGCGCCGATCCGTGGCAGCCTGCTGCAGTCCGGGCTGCGATGGGGGCGCTTTTCACCCATCCGGTGGTAGAAGGCTCGTTCGCCGAGTTCGCCGCCTGGGCGGCTGCCCACGATCTGCCGGTCTACGGCACCTCCGCCCAGGCTGAAGCGGATATCCGGACCCTGCCCGCCGCCACGAACCCGGCCGTCCTGCTCTTCGGCAGCGAGCGCGCCGGTCTGACCCCCGAACAACAGGCCGCCTGCCGGGCCGTCTACCGCATCCCGATCCACGGCCGCGGCACGTCGCTCAACCTGGCGGTGGCGGCGGGGATCGTCTTGTATAACACAACCGAGAATCGATTGTGTTAAACTTAATCCCAAATCCCACGCGATAAAACCGGAAGCGAACCCATGACTCTCACCGAAAGAAGAATCACAGAGGAAGCCGATTTCCTTAAGATCAACAGTTGGGACCATGTCCACCTGTGGGTCGGGAACGCCAAGCATGCCATGTATTTCTGGTGGCGGGCCTTCGGGTTCAAACCAGTGGCCTATTCCGGGCTGGAGACGGGCAACCGCGAGTTCGCTTCCTATGTGCTCGAGTCCGGGAAGATCCGCCTGGTGGTCTCCGCCGCCTACGGCCCAACCCACGAGATCGCCGCCCACCACTTGCTGCACGGCGACGGGGTCAAGGTCATCGCCCTGGGCGTCGACGACGTCGAATCAGCCTGGCAGGAGACGACCAGGCGCGGCGCGGCCAGCGCCTGGTCGCCGCGTGAGGACGAGGATGAGTTCGGCCGCTACCGCACCAGCGCAATCCGGGCCTACGGGGATATCCTGCACGTCTTCGTCGACCGGGCCGATTATGCCGGCCCCTTCGCCCCGACCTACCGGCCGCTCGACCTGGAGGCCGATCCGGCCGGGCTGATCGCCATCGATCACGTCGTCGGCAACGTCCAGCTCGGGAAGATGGACCATTGGGTCGACTTCTACCACCGCACGATGGGCTTTCGCCAGCTGCTTCACTTCGACGACAAAGACATTTCGACCGAATATTCGGCCCTCATGTCCAAGGTGATGGAAAACGGTAACGGGCGGGTCAAGTTCCCGATCAACGAGCCGGCCGAGGGCAAGCGCAAGTCCCAAATCGAAGAATACCTGGACTACTACATGACCCCCGGCGTTCAGCACCTGGCGCTTCAAACCGGCGATATCATTGGAACCATGAAAATCCTGCACGACCGCGGGATCGAATTCCTGCGCGTCCCCGACACGTATTACGACCTGCTGCCCGACCGGATCGGGGAGATCCGCGAATCGCTGGACCTGTGCCGCGAGCTCGGCATCCTGGTCGACAAGGACGATGAGGGCTACCTGCTTCAGGTCTTCTCCCGCCCGATCCAGGACCGGCCGACGATGTTCATCGAGATCATCCAGCGCCGTGGCAGCCGCGGGTTCGGCAAGGGAAACTTCAAGGCGCTGTTCGAATCGCTCGAACTGGAGCAGGACCGCCGCGGCAACCTATAAATAAAATGCAAAAACGATATCCCGGCGGCGCTTCGCCCTGCCGGGATATCGTTTTTGCACCCTTGCAGGAGTACAAATGACCTACTATCACAAATTAGGCACGATCCCCCACAAACGCCACACCCAGTTCCGCAAACCCGACGGCACGCTCTACCGGGAGGAGGTGATGGGGCTGGAGGGCTTTTCCGGGATCCAGTCGATCCTTTACCACCATTTCTTGCCGCCGCGGGTCAAGCACATCGAAGACCTGGGGCCGGCCGCGGCCGAACTGCTCGACTACGGTCCGATCCGCCACCGGGCTTTCGCCACCGCGGAGACGCCGAAGGGCGGTGACCCGATCGAAGCCCGCCGGGTCCTGCTAGGGAACAAGGACGTGCTCCTGGCGGTCAGCCGCCCGGCGAATTCGATGGACTATTTCTACCGCAACGCGCAGGCCTACGAGGTCTGGTTCACCCACGAGGGTTCGGGCACCCTGCGCTCCCAGTTCGGCCGGCTGCCCTTCGGACCCGGGGATTACATCGTCATCCCATACGGAACGACCTGGAAGATGGAGCTGGACGGAGAGGCCCGCTTCTTCGTGATCGAGGCGCCGCGCCAGATCCACCCCCCGAAGCGCTATCTGAACAAGTTCGGCCAGCTGACGGAGCTTGCGCCCTACTGCGAGCGCGACATCCGGGCCCCCGAAGCCCTCGAAACCCACACGGAGACCGGCGAGTTCGAGACCCGGATCAAGGTCCGCGACCGCATCACCCGCCACGTCCTGGACCACCATCCGCTCGACGTCGTCGGCTGGGACGGGTACCTCTATCCCTGGGCTTTCAATATCGCCGATTTCGAACCGATCACCGGCCGGATCCACCAGCCGCCCCCGGTCCACCAGACCTTCGAGGGCTGGAATTTCGTCGTCTGCTCGTTCGTCCCGCGCCTGTTTGACTATCACCCGGAGGGCATTCCGGCCCCGTACAACCACTCCAACGTCAACTCGGACGAGGTCATCTACTACTGCGAGGGCAACTTCATGTCGCGCGTCGGCATCGACCAGTACGACATCAGCCTGCACCCTTACGGCTTGCCGCACGGCCCGCAGCCGGGCGCGACCGAGGCTTCGATCGGGAAGGAGAAGACCGACGAGCTGGCGGTGATGGTGGACACCTTCTACCCGCTCTACCCGACCAGTCACGCACTGGAGATCGAGAAAGAGGAATACCAGGAAACCTGGCTGACCGGGGGGCCGGAAGGGAACCCGGTCTGAGCGATGGGCGTCCCGGCCGTTTTCCTCGATCGCGACGGGGTCGTGATCGAGAACCGCAGCGCATACGTCCGGAAGTGGGAGGACGTCCTTTTCTTCGAGCGGTCCCTCCAGGCGCTGGCCGAGCTGTCCGGGCGGCCTTATAAGGTGATCGTGGTCACCAACCAGGCCGGGATCGGGCGCGGGTTGGTTTCCGAATCGGAGGCGCTCCGGATCGGGAATCTGTTGGTGGCCGAGATCGCCGCGCGCGGCGGCCGGATCGATGGGGTCTACATGTGCCCGCACACCCCGGAGGACGCCTGCGCCTGCCGCAAACCGCTGCCGGGACTGATCCTGGAGGCCGCCGCGGCGCACGACATCGATCTAACGAATTCGATCCTGATCGGCGACGCCGTCACCGATCTCCAGGCCGCCATCGCCGCCGGGATCCCGACCTATGCCCTGGTGCAAACCGGGCGCGGGGCCGAGCAGGAGACCTTCCTTCGCGATCTGGATCTGGGAGAGGCGGGGGTGTTTGAGGATCTGAAAGCGGCATTGGATGACTTGTTGAAATTTGAAGGTTGAAGGTTGCCTGCGCGACCTTCAACCTTCAAATTTCAACCGCCTTTACCCGCTCCCGCAGCACCGTCACAATCAGGTGCTCCAGCATCAAATGCACGTCCTCCACCTGCTCGATATTGGTGCTCGGGACGTGGACCTGGTAATCGACCAGCCGTCCGAGTTCGCCCTGGGCGAAGCCGGTGAACCCGATCGTCACCGCGCCGGCCGCGTTACCCAGCCGGATCCCATTGAGGACGTTGGGCGAGTTCCCGCTGGTCGAGATCCCGATCACGATGTCCCCCTCCCGGACCAGGTTTTCGAGCTGCGCGGCGAAGACGTTCTCGTAGCCGTCGTCGTTGGCCAGGGCGGAGAACAGGGCCATGTTGTCGGTCAGTCCGATGACGCGGAAATGCGGCCAGCCTTCCACGCGGGTGTTCTTGGCCAGATCGCAGACGAAATGCGAGGCCGTCGAGGCGCTGCCGCCGTTCCCCATGATAAAGACCTGCTGGCCGCTCATGCGCGCGTCATAGAGCACGTCGATCACGTTCTCGATATCGGCGACGGGAAGGCGGTCGAGGATGTCGTGAAGCGATTGAAGGTATTGCTCGACGGGGTTGATCATCAAAGCTCCAAAGATCCCGCCACCGAGAAACGGAGCTCAAGTGGCGGGTTTTTTAAGGTTTAGAACGCTCCCCCAATTCCACTTCCCTGAAATAAGCGACCGTCTGCTCCAGCCCATCCGGCAGCGGGACCTCCGGCGTCCAACCCAGGGTCTTCCTGGCCCGGCGGGCGTCGAGGTAGATGCGGCGGGTTTCGCCTATTTTCGCCGGACCGTGGATCGGGTCCAGCGGGCAGCCGGTCACCTCCTGGAGCAAGGCGGCGAGGTCGTTGATCGTGGTGCCTTTACCACTGGCGAGGTTAAAGACCCCGGTCTCCACCGATTCCAGCGCGAGCAGGTTTGCGCGGGCGCAGTCCTTCACATAGACAAAATCCCGGGTCTGCTGCCCGTCGCCGTTGATCACAGTCTGCAGCCCCTGGAGCATTTTCCCGGTGAAGATGGCGACCACCCCGGCCTCTCCGTGAGGGTCCTGCCGCGGGCCGTATACGTTCGGGTAGCGCAGGACGACGTATTCGAACCCATAGAGTTCCCGATAAAGCCGGAGGTACTGCTCGACGATGTACTTGCTCGCCCCATACTGGGACAGCGGGCGAATGGGATGATTCTCGTCGCAGGGGAGGTAATCCGGATCGCCGTAGACGGCCCCGCCGGTTGAGCTGTAGACGATCTTTTGGACCTCAAACTCGCGCGCCTGCTCGAGCACATTCAGTGAGCCGAGGATATTGATGTCGGCGTCGAGCATCGGGTCCCGGACGGAAAGCCGCACGTCGACCTGGGCGGCATGGTGGTCGACGATTTCGGGGCGCTCGGCCGCGAACACGTCCCGCAGCTGAGGGCTGCGGATATCGACCTCGTACAGGCGCGCGGCCGGGTTCAGGTTGCGCCGGCGGCCGGTCGAGAAATCGTCCACGACCGCGACATCGTGACCGGCTTCGATCAGGAGGTCGACGACATGCGAGCCGATAAAACCGGCTCCGCCGGTGACCAGCACTTTTTTGGCGGCCATCAGTAAGCTCCGGTCCCGCGGATCACGACGGGGATCGTCTGGAAGAGCAGGTAGAGGTCCAGCCAGATGCTCCAGTTGCGGACGTAGTGCATGTCGAGCTGGACGCGCCGGTCGTAGGACAGATCCGACCGGCCGCTGACCTGCCAGAGACCCGTGATCCCGGGACGGACGGTCAGCAGGTTGATCCCCCATTTCTTATACTGCTTCATCTCGGGCGGAGAGATCATCCGCGGCCCGACAAGCGACATCTCGCGGCGCAGCACGTTGAACAGCTGCGGCAGCTCGTCCAGGCTGAACTTCCGCAGGAAGCCTCCCATCCGGGTAACGCGCGGGTCGTCTTTGAGCTTGTGGGTCCGGTTCAACTCGTCGAGAAGTTCCGGGTGCTCGGCCAGGATCTCGTCCCCGTTGATCTTCATGGTGCGGAACTTGAAGGCGTCGAACCTGGAACCGTTCAACCCCATCACCCGCCGCCGGTGCAGGACAGGCCCCGGCGAGTCCAGTTTGATCCCGATGGCGATCGCCAGCAGCAGCGGGGAGGTCAGGACCAGCAGCGGGACGGTCAGGCCGATATCGAGCAGAAGCTTCAGGACCTCGTTCAGCCCGGTCAGCCGGACCTTGTCGATCCCGACCAGTGGAACGAAGGCCAACTCTTTCACTTTTAGACCTGTCGTGATGATCTCAAACAGTCCGGAGGACATCCGCAGATTGACTTCGTCGGACATACCGTGCCGCTGGAAGATTTGGATCATCCGCTCGCGATTCAAGGCGCTGGTCGCCATGACAAGCTCACCGACACCGTACCGGCGGATGATTTCCGGCAGCGCATCGAGACCCCCAAGGACGCGCAGGTTATTTCCGATGTCCGTCCCCTCCTGCACCTGGTCGTCCACGTAGCCGATCAGGTGGAGGCCGGAACGGTGCCAGCGCACCAACTGATCGCCGAGCAGACAGCCCTCATCGTTTGCGCCGATGATCAGCGCAGGGGTCAGAAAGAACCCGTTCTTGCGCAGCCGGTAGACCATCCGCCGGAGCAGGAACCTCCCCGCGATCAAGCAGCCGAGAACCAGCAGCCAGACGACCATCAGCCAGCCGCGCGAAAGGACGAGTACGTCGAGGAAACCGGCCACCACGATCATGAACATGAAGAACGTCGTGGCCCGGAAGATCAGGTCATATTCCTTGGTCCCGCCCAGCAGGGTGTCTTTTGTGTAAAGGCCAAAGACGGCAAAAACGGCGATCCAGATCGGCAGGCTCGCCAGGGAAAATTCCTGATAAAAGTCGAGCTGGGGGACCACTCCCAACCTGAAGATCGGGATCTGGAGTTCGAAGCGGATCCAATACGCCGCCCGGAAAGCAATCCCAATCAAAACGAAGTCCGTCAGCAGCAGGCTGGCAATCAGCCAGCGCCACTGAGTCGTCTTCGAAAGCGAAAAGGTCAGCCCGCCCAGCCTGGGTATCGGGGCGGGGCCCACCCAGGAGTCAAAGGGCAGATCGGATTGCTTCATCGTAAACATCCTCCAGCCGGGACGCCGCCTCCTCCCAGCGATGGTTCTCCAACACGTATTGATATCCGGCAGCTGCGATCCTCAAACGCAGGGCCTCATCCCCTAACAACCGAAGGATTTCACCGGCAAAGGCTTCCGCGTCGTCTGCGACCAGCACATCACGTCCAGGTACGGCATCCAGGGCCTGGACGGCCTGTGGGCTGGCAACCACCGGGACACGACACGCCATCGCTTCCAGGACCTTGTTCTGGATACCCGCGCCGTAAGCGATCGGGGCCACGGAAACGGCGGCCGCCGCGAGATATGGCCGCAAATCGGGTACCGTGCCGACGACGTGGATGCGCTCGTCTGCTTCCCCGAGCTTTCGGATCTGGCGGGCTGGGTCTTTGCCGACAATCTCAAAACGCATTTCCGGCTTGTGAGCCTGGATCAGCGGCAGGACCTCTCGAACAAACCGGACGACCGCTGTGATATTGGCATGATAGCTCATCTTGCCGGTGAAAATAATTGTATCCGGTTGGGACGGCCCGTCAATGGGGAAGAACCTTTCGGTGTCGACTCCGTTGGGGAGCACGGCGATTTTGGATTCTGCCGCCGGATCGGAGAGCTCGAGCAGGGCCTGTCGGTCCTGCGCGGAGGTCACCAGGATGCGGTTGAAGCGCCTGACCATCTCAGCCTCATACCGCCGCGTCCGCCTCAGCTCGAGCCGACCGGCGAAGCGGCCGAACCGGCTTTCGCTCTGGCGCGCGGATTGCGAGAACAGGTGGCTGATGGAATCGACGCTGTCCCACACCACGGGCAGGCGCGTCCGGACGTGCTTACCGATATGCACACCGTAGACCGCGCCGCGCAGGTGTTCGATATGCGCGACCTGGAACGGATGCTCGGCATGCAGCCTGGCGATCTCGGCTGCCAGGGAGCCGTCCCAGTTGTAGCGAGCCTGCATCGGGACCCCGGCGGCGAGCGCTGCGGCGACCTGGCGCAGCGCCCGCCAGCGGCTGGCGGGCCTGGCGACCACCCGGACGCCGGCGGACTCCAATTCGCCAAGATAGGCTTGCTCGGATCCGTTTTCGTATAGCGTGGCCAGCGTGAGGTCATGCCCCCTGGCGACCAGCGTTCGCAGGAAATGGTGCGGTCGCGTGCGGATCGCGACCGGGGTGTAGGGGCTTATGAACAGCAATCTCACAAGCGCGTATTATCCCATAAGGAACACTGATCAGACAACGATATTAACCAGCTTCCCCGGCACAACGATCACCTTCTTCGGCGTCTTCCCGTCCACAAAGCGCTGGACGATCTCGCTTGCCAGGGCGGCGGTCTCGGCCTCGGCCCGGGTGAACCCGGCCGGAAGTTCGATCCGGTCGCGCAGTTTGCCGTTGACCTGCACGGGCATGACGACGACTTCCTCCCGGGCAGCCTCCGCGTCGGCCTCCGGCCAGGGCTGCAGGTGGATCGAGTAGGGTTTCCCCATCACGTTCGTCCAAAGCTCTTCGGCGATGTGCGGAGCGACCGGAGCCAGCATCCGCAGGTAGATATCCAGGGCTTCATCCCAGGTATCCGTTCCGGCCGCGCCGGCCGCGCCCAGGTCGACAATCGAATTCAAGAGCTCCATCAGACCCGAGATGATCGTGTTGAACTGGTAAGTCTCGAAGGATTGGGTGACCTGGATCAGGGTCTGGTGGGCTTTGCGGCGGAGCTGGCGGGCAGCCTCCGGATCCGGCTCGACCGGTGGGGGCGGCGATGTGAACAGGTCCCAGACCCGGCGCAGCCAGCGCACCGGGCCATGAATGTTCTCTGTGTTCCACGGCCCGCCTTCGGACCAGCGGTAGCCGAACATCAGGTAGGCCCGCACCGTGTCGGCGCCGTAGCGGCGGACCTGTTCGTCCGGGTCGATGACGTTGCCCTTCGACTTGCTCATTCGGTTGCCGTCCGGCCCCAGGATGTGGCCCTGGTTGCGCAGCTGCAGCATCGGTTCGTGGCCCTCGACCATGTGCATATCCCGCAGGGCTTTGTGGAAGAAGCGGGTGTAGATCAGGTGCATCGTCGCGTGTTCGGCGCCGCCTGTGTAGCTGTCGACCGGCATCCAGTAGTCGTAATCCTCCTGCCTGAAAGGACCTTCGTCGTAGTCCGGGCTCAGATAGCGCAGGTGGTACCAGGACGAGCACATAAAGGTGTCCAGCGTGTCCGTCTCACGTTCGGCGGGTTCGTTGCAGACGGGGCACGTCGTGTGCTTCCAGGTCGGGTCCAGCTTGAGCGGGCTTTCACCGGTCGGCAGCCACTCGACGTCGTCGGGAAGCAGGACGGGCAGTTCGTCATCCGGGACCGGGTTCCAGCCGCAGCTCGTGCAGTGGACCATCGGGATCGGAGCGCCCCAATACCGCTGGCGCGAGATCGTCCAATCGCGCAGCCGGTAGTTGACGTCGGCGCGCCCGACGCCTTTCGTTTCCAGCCATTCGGTCACGGACCGAACGGCCGGGTTCTTCATTCCTTTGCCCTCGGTAGCCGGGGTGCCGTCAAAGGGGCCGCTGTTGACCATCACACCCGCGTGCGGGTAGGCCTCCGTCATCGTGGCCCCGTCCAGTTCGACCCCCTCCGGCTGGATGACCGGTTGGACTGCCAGGCCGTATCTGCGGGCGAACTCAAAATCGCGCTGGTCGTGGGCAGGGACAGCCATGATCGCCCCGGTGCCGTAGGTCATCAGGACATAATCGGCGATCCAGACCGGGACGCGCTCGCCGTTGACCGGATTGACGGCGTAGCCGCCGGTGAAAATGCCGGTCTTTTCCGTATCGGCTGCTTCGCGCTGGATATCGGTCTGTCGCAGGGTCTGGGCGATATAAGCCTCGACCGCGGGCCGCTGTTCGTCCGTGGTCAGCCTGGCGACCAGCGGATGCTCCGGCGCCAGGACCATGAACGTGGCCCCCCAGAGCGTGTCTGGGCGGGTGGTGAAGACTTCGATGCTGCCCCCCCCCTGGTCCCCCCCCGCCTCAGCGGGTGGGGAAATTTGGAAGACGACGGTAGCGCCTTCGGAGCGGCCGATCCAGTTGGTTTGCAGGGTCCGGATCCGGTCCGGCCAGTCGATCCCCGGGTACTGCAACAGCTCGTCGGCGTACTTCGTGGTGCGGAAGAACCACTGCTCCAGCTCCTTTTTGGTGACCGGTGTCCCGCAGCGCTCGCAGACTCGATTTTCGCCGATGACCTGTTCACGCGCCAGGGTGGTATTGTCCTTCGGGCAGTAGTCGACCGGGGCCAGCTTGCGGTAGGCCAATCCCTGTTCGAACAGCTTCTTGAAGAACCACTGCGACCATTTGTAGTAGGACGGATCGGACGAGATCGCCTCGCGGCGCCAATCGAACATGGCCCCCATCGATCGCAACTGGACCCGCATGTTGGCGATATTCTTGTAAGTCCATTTCTTGGGATGGATGTTGCGGGCAATGGCGGCGTTCTCGGCCGGCAAACCGAAGGCGTCGAACCCGATCGGGAACATGACGTTGTAGCCGTTCATCCGCAGCCAGCGCGCCCGGGCGTCGGAGGGCGTCATGATATACCAGTGCCCGATGTGCAGATCGCCGGACGGGTACGGGAGCATCGTCAGGGCGTAGTGCTTGGGCATCGAGGGATCGATGTCGGCATGATACAGCCCGTCGGCTTCCCATTTCTGTTGCCAGCGGGGTTCGATTTCGGAAGGGTCGTAGTTCGTCGCCATCGTTATCTCCACCGGTCTTGTTGAAGATTTAATTTTCTACCTGGGGCAACCTTAAACCTTCAACATATTTTAAAAATGAACGCCCTCCATCCGATTCAGGGACGAAGGGCTGCTTCGCGGTACCACCCTGCTTCCTGCCGGGCAAAAGTCCACATCATGATGTGGGCTTTTGCTTGTGCAGACTGCTCAGGTTCGCGATAACGGGCGAGACCGGTGACGGCTGGCGGAGATCCGGTTGACCGTCACACACTGCCCCGCAGGAGCGGTCGGCTCCGATCGGGGCGGGCAAGCGAGTTGGGCCTCAGGCGACGGCTTTGCAGCGCTCCGCGGTCGCGCGCATTCTGCGGATGCAACTACCGGGGCTTTCACCCAGGGACCCCGGCTCTCTGGCAGATGGCTTAGTACTCTTGCCGTGTATTTTGATTTGTAAAATTGAATATCGATGCGGGGCTACGCCCCGCATCGATATTCAATTTTACACGATCGCCTCAAACTGCGAGACTGTGGACCCAGAGGGATTCGAACCCTCGACCTTCTCAATGCCATTGAGACGCGCTCCCAACTGCGCTATGGGCCCGGAAATTCAGGTGCAAGGTGCCAAGTCCTCCGTTACACGTTGCTGCACGTTGCACCTTGCACCGTTTTTTCCCATGGACCTGGAGGGATTCGAACCCTCGACCTCTTCAGTGCGATTGAAGCGCGCTCCCAACTGCGCTACAGGCCCCGGTTTTCGGGTCCGCGGATTGTACTTGAGGGCACTAATGGTGTCAAGCTTGAGGCGAATGGGCGAGCTCGGACGGCTCTGACACGCTCGATTGTGAAATATCCTTCACTACAGCAGCTGTTTTATTCGGCTGGTCCACGCGTGTTGCCACATCCGCCTGGGAAATAATCCCCAGGATCCGGTTGTCGTTGTCCACGATCGGGATGCGGCGCAGCTGGTGCTCGGACATCGCGTCCAGCGCGGTTTGCAAATCGTCATCCGCCCGGCAGGTCACAAGCTTGTTCGTCATCACCGCCTCCACATTCGTGGATTGGGGGTCGCAGCCTTCGGCCACAACCTTCAATGCCAGGTCACGATCGGTCACGATGCCAACCAGTCGGCGAGTTTCCATGTTTTCAACCACGGGTATCGGACCGATATTCTCGCGTTTCATCAATTGGGCCGCATTGGTCACCATGTCATCCGGCGTACAGCATACGGGGTTTTTTGTCATTACTTCGTCGCATTTCTTCATGGTTTGCTCCTCTTGGGGATTACGCAGTTGGTGGAGAATCGTGGCGAAATACAGGTATGTGAGCGGCCAAAGCGCGCTCACATACCTGATTTTCGCCCATTTTCTCATCATTCTCAGTGGCGAACTGTCTCGGTCGTCGTCGTTTCCGTTTCATCCACAGTTGCCTGCGGGACATGATCAGAAACGACCGTCTGCCGGGTGCTCACGGCTCCGCGCGGGCTATAGAGTAAGGCGTACACGATCCGTTCAAACGCCCAGCCGGCCAGCGCGTACACGATCATCGCCAGCACGGTAGAAATTTCCAGGACCATTCCATCGGCCGACGGGGATCCCGCCAGGCTGGCGAAGGGAGCCAGGAAAATGTCGGTCACGCCGTACAGGAACGATGCGAAAGGGTTGGATGGATTGACTGCGAACAGTTTAAAGATCACCCGCAGTCCAAGCGCACCTTCCAGCAGGCCCAGGAACAGCCAGATCAGCTGTGTGATTCTAAAGGTTGCGGTACGCTGCCCCTGCCCCGCTTCATTATGTGTGGTTCTGACTTCTTTGTAGTCAGTCATTTCGTCCTCTTTCCGGGTTTTTCTCCGGTCTGCTGATTGGTTTGGAATTTACAGTTATACAGCTTTGATTCCATTCTACAATAGGGGCTCCCGGGGAACATCCGCCGGCCGGGTGAACTCTGAACCCGCCAGTTGGCGGAGACCGTGCAGAGGCGCGTCAATACCCCCTCGAAATTCCGTTCAGACCTCGCCGAAATTTTTGGGTGTCAACGACTCATCGCGCCGTTGCGGTTATGCTAAGCAGTCACATCGGCTTTTTGTGCGCTGAATGCGGCCAGGACTTCCTGCTTCTCTCGTTCGGGCACCTTGAAGTGATCCAGCGCGCCGGCAAGCTCAGCAGCCACTTCATCGAACACCTCGGACGAGATATTTAAGTCGATATGGGCGTCATCCAGGCTTTTGGCTGTGTATTCATATGGTCCGCCTGAAACTGCGCACACCCATAGGGTCCGATTGAACTTGAGGCCTGGCATCCGCGTCTTATATTCTTCCGTATGCCATTCCTTGAGTTGGGGATTTGCATTGACAATCTTAGGATTTTTAAGAAGCTGGTCGCTGAAACGGTCCACCACCGCGGCGATGGCGTAAACTCCCCCGATGCGTTCGTAAAGACTTTTTTCGGTTGACATGGAATAAGCTCCCTCGGTTGGCCAGGGTGCGATTCAGTGCACGCCGCACCTCAGGTTTGAAGTGAACGATATGGAACAATATGATTTTTCCGTGCACCTCCTCTCCCCCTTTTTTCTCGACCTCTCCAAGCCTGCGGCTGAGTGGCTACCGGTATTTTAGCTCAGGATATTATTTCTTTCAAGTCAGGTAACGACGCAGCTCGTCGCTGAAAATGATAGGAAAAACGGATGCAAGCGGGGGTTCGCCCCCGCTTGCATCCGTTTTTCCCAAATCTCCAATCGGAGACTGCCCCCAGGTGAACCTGTAAGGTATGATTATATGAAGGGTCCGTAAAAGGGATGCGGTTTGGTGCTATAATCGCGGGCGCTCATTTTTTTGCCCCTGTAGCACAAAGGATAGTGCAAGAACCTCCTAAGTTCGAGATCCGGGTTCGACTCCCGGCAGGGGCTTAGCTTTTCGCACGCCAGAGTCGCAGCTCGCCTGCCCTCTCGAGATACTCCCGGAACTCCCCCTCCATCTCCTCCACACTCCCCCAAAACGAACTCAGCTGTGACTCATACGCCGCATTTGCCCTCATCCAGGCCTCGAATCCTGACGCCGATACCGGAAAACGCGCCTCCTCGGCCCCCACCGGCAGCCGCGCGTTGATCTCCTCCTCCCGCTCGAAAACGTACGGCGCATCCGCGTAATACCACAGCTCCCGCGCCAGCCGCTCCGCCGCGCGCCGCACCAGCCGGTGGTCAACATGCCCACCCAGCCCCAATGGGCTGACGACCCGCGCACCGGGCGGCAGCATTTCCTCCCATTCCCGCGCAAGCGCCCGGACCAGCCGGTCCGCCTCGACGGCGGCCGGCTCCCCGAAGATCGCCTCGTCGCTCTGATACAGCGCCTCCCCCGATTCCGGATCCCCCCTGTAGATGCAGTCCGGCCGCTCGAAATGCCGGAAACCGGCCCCCACCAACCCGCAGGCCAGCACGTCCTCCGCCCGCCGCCGCACCGCCGCCTGCCGGCCCACCCCCCAGCGTTCGTGCAGCGATTCGGCGTACGCCGAAAGCCCCCCGTCCGGCGGATCGCCGGCGAAAACCGTCCAAACCGCCACCGCATTTCCCGCATCCACCCGATCGCGGATCAGCCCGCCGCAAGAATAGACAGCGTCATCCAGATGGGGTGAGAGGAATATCCAGGAAGTCATTCGCCCATTCGCCCATTCGCCCATTCGCTTGCCCTCCCCTCCCTAAGATGTTATCATCAACCACTGCTGACCTAACCCCCAGGACCCGATGCAACCGGACGCACCACTACGACTCAGGATTCGCTATATCCTCATCCTTATCACCCTCGGCACGATCCCCTTCTACTGCGTCGGGCTGATCCTGGTCAACGTCAGCGATGCGGTTCGGGGCAACCCCACCCCGTCCGCCACCGCCACCCGCTTCGTCATCCTCCCGACCGAGACCAACACCCCGCCGCCGCCCACAAATACCCCGACCATCACGCCCACCACGACGCCGACCGTGACCCCCTCGATCACTCCGACCGGGACCCAATCGCCCACACCGACGCCGACCCACACCCAGACCCCGACGGAGACCCCGTCTCCAACACTGACCGCGACCTCCACCGCCACGTCCACGACCGTGCCGCCGTCGGCCACCCCGATCACACCCTCGCCGACCCCCGCCCCGACGAACACCCCGACGCCCACCGCCACCCCCACCGCCACGCCCACCGCCACCCCCACCGCCACCCCCACTGCCACGCCCACTGCAACTGCCACCGCGACTGCGACCGCGACTGCGACCGCGACTGCGACCGCGACGGAAACCGCCACCGCGACCGCCTCCGAGACCGAATCCCCCTCGGCAACCGCCTCCCTCACGCCCTCCCCCACCGCAACCCAATAAAGTCCCAGATGACCGATATCCCCGAATTCCTCAAGAAGATGATCCGGACCGCCGGCCTCTCGGGTTACGAATCCGCGATCCGGGAGCTGATCGAGGAAGCCTGGCGACCCTTCACCGACGAACTCAGCATCAGCAGGATCGGCAGTCTTCAGGGTCTCAAGCGCGGCTCGGGCGCCGAACCCCGGCCCTCCATCCTGATCGCCGCCCACATGGACGCCATCGGCCTGATGGTCACCCGGCTCCGGGACGGCTTTCTGCACGTCACCGGGATCGGTGGGATCGACGCCCGGGTCCTGCCCGGGCAGCTCGTCACCGTTCACGGCCGCGAGACGATCTCCGCCGTCGTGGTCGAACCGCCCTCCTGGCTGCTCCCGCCGGACGACCGCTCGGGCTCGACCAGCCTGGGCGGTCTGCTGGTCGACACCGGGCTGCCCGCCGACCGGGTATCCGACCTGGTCCGGCCGGGCGACCTGGTTTCATTCGCCTCCGAACCGGTCATGCTCGGGAAGGAGCAGCTCGCCGGCCATTCGCTCGACAACCGCGCCTCCGTCGCCGCTCTGACCCACGCCCTCGACCTGCTGCAGACCCGCGACCACCGCTGGGACGTCTGGGCCGTCGCCACGGTCCAGGAAGAGGAGACCCTCGGCGGGGCGATGACCTCCGCCTACGACCTGCAGCCCGACCTGGCGATCGCCGTCGACGTCACCCACGGCAAAGGCCCCGGCTCCCCGCCGGATAAAACTTTCCCCCTCGGCGACGGCCCGGCGCTCGGCCTCGGCCCAAACGTCCACCCGGGCGTTTACAGGGCCGTCAAGGCCGCCGCCGATCGGATCGAAATGAAGACCCAGCTCGAAGCCATGCCGCGCCACTCCGGCACCGACGCCTACGGCCTCCAGATCACCCAGGCAGGCATCCCGACCATGGTGATCAGCATCCCGCTGCGCTACATGCACACCCCCGTTGAGGTCGTCCACCTGAAGGACATCACCCGCACCGGGCGGCTGCTGGCTGAGTTCATCGGGGGGCTGGAGGTGGATCTTATGAAGAAGTTGAGCTGGGATGAAGAGGTCTGATGAACCTGAAAATCGGGTCGGCTCAAATCAAGCTGCTCGAAACGCTTTGCGCCGCGACCGGGGTAGCGGGGAACGAAGGGGCGGTCCGCAAGGCCGTCCTGGAAGCGTTGGGCGATGCGGCCGCTGACCACACCATCGACGCCCTCGGGAACCTCCTCGTCATCCGGAAGGGGACCCGGCGCGGCCGGCGGCTGCGCGTCATGGTCGCTGCGCACATGGATGAAGCCGGCCTGATGGTCACCGGCGACGACAAGGACGGCATCTACAAATTCGAGACGGTCGGTGGGCTGTCACCCGCCCAACTGGTCGGCAAGCACGTCGTCGTCGGAAAGGACCGGATCGCCGGAGTGATCGGGTTCAAGCCGATCCACCTGACGACGGCCTCCGAGCGCACTTCCGGCGTCTCGCTCGACAGTCTGCGGATCGACACTGGCGGGGCCGCGAACGGCAAGGTCAAGATCGGCGACCGGGCCGCCTTTTCCCCGAATTTCGCCGTCCTTGGAAGCGGGCGGACCCGGACCCTGCGCGCCAAGGCCCTCGACGACCGCCTCGGCGTGGCCACCCTGATCGAACTGGTCCGCAACCCGCCTGATAATGTCGACCTGCTGGCGGGGTTCACCACGCAGGAGGAGATCGGCGTGCGCGGCGCATATGTGGCCGCCAATGCCCTGGATCCCGACCTGGCCGTCGTCCTCGACTGCACCCCGGCCTACGACCTGCCGCACTGGGAGGAGGACGAGGAGAACACCCGCTACAACACCCGCCTGGGGGCTGGGCCGGCGATCTACATTGCCGACAAAGGCACCCTGTCCGACCCGCGCCTGGTCCGGCATTTCTCGGAGACCGCCGAAACCGCCGGGCTCCCGTTCCAATTTCGCCAGGCCGGCGGGGGTGGGACCGACGCCTCCGGTATCCATAAAAGCCGCGCCGGGGTCCCATCGATCTCGATTTCGGTACCGGGCCGCTACCTGCACACCGCGGCGTCCATCGCCCGGGTATCGGACTGGCAGGCCGCGCTCCAGCTCGTCCACGCGGCCCTGTCTGGAATGAACCCGTCGCTCCTTAGCCTCGAAAGGGCATGATATCGCCGCCGCCATGGAGACTCCATGAAAAACCTGATCCAACGCCTTGTTGAAATCACCGGCCCTTCCGGTTACGAACACGACGTCCGCACCCTCGTGCGGGGGGAGATCGAGAAACACGCCGATGAAATCCGCGTCGATGCCCTGGGGAACCTGATCGCCCGCGTGGGCTCGGCCCCCACCAGGAGCGCGACGCGCGGGAAACGCATCATGATCTCCGCCCACATGGACGAGATCGGGATCATCGCCACGCACGTCGATAAGGACGGCTTTATCCGCTTCACCAACCTGGGCGGGGTCTACCCGCGCAACTGCGTCGGCGGGCGGGTCCGGTTCCTAAACGGTGTCCCCGGAGTGATCGGCCAGGAAAAGGCCGGCGCGCAGGAAGCCAAACCGCTCAGCGAAATGTACATTGACGTCGGCGCAAAGAGCCGGAAGGACTGCCCGGTCAAGATCGGCGACGTGGCGGCCTTCGACCGCCCATTCACCGACCTGGGGGACCGGCTGGTTTCCAAGGCAATGGACGACCGGATCGGCGTGGCCGTCGGGATCGAAGCGCTCAAAAAGCTCGAAAAGACGCCGCATGAAGTGTATTTCGTCTTCAGCGTCCAGGAAGAGGTCGGCCTGCGCGGCGCGACGACCTCGGCCTACGGTGTGGACCCCGAAATCGGGCTGGCAATCGACGTGACCGGATCGGGGGATACGCCGAACGGGATCCGGATGGAGGTCGGTCTCGGAAAGGGGCCGGCGGTCAAAGTCCGCGATGGCGGGATGCTTTCCGACCCGCGCGTAATCGACTGGATGGTGGCCGGCGCAAAACGGGCGAAGCTCCCCTACCAGCTCGAGATCCTGGAGGGCGGCACGACCGACGCCCGCGCCATCCAGCTCGCCCGCGCCGGAGTCCCGGCCGGTTGCCTTTCCATCCCCTGCCGCTACGTGCATACCCCCTCCGAGATGGTGGATTACGACGACGTGCGCAACGCCGTCTCGCTGCTGGTCGAAATGCTGAGCCGCCCGATCGATTTCGGATGAAAATTCGCCGTCTGCTGGCGCTGTGTGCCCTCCTTCTGGCCGGCTGCGCTGCGCTGGAGCCCGTCGAGACGGAGGGTGCACTCACGCCGGCCCTGGATCAGACCCCCGGAACCGAGGCTGCCGGTCCGACCGCCGGGCCAGGCACGCCGGAAACCGGATCACCCGGACCCGGGACCTCCGGATCGGGCCCGGTCACCCTCCGGCTGTGGCTGCCCCCTCGATTCAGCCCGGACCCGAACACCGAGGCCGGCGCCCTGCTCAAGGCCCGCCTGGACGAGTTCGCGCTGCTGCATCCCGGCATTCGCATCACCGTGCGGATCAAAGGCGAAGGCGGGCCAGGCGGGATGGTCGCATCCCTGGAAGCCGTCGCCGGGGCTGTCCCCGAATCGCTCCCCGACCTGGTCCTGATCTCCCGGCTGGAGATGGAACGGGCGGCGCGGGCCGCTTTGCTGACCCCATTCACGGAACCGCTCAACGACGACTGGTACGACTATGCCCGCTCGCTCGCCGGGCTGGACCAGAACATCTACGGACTCCCCTTTGCGGGGGACGCACTTGTCCTCGTCTACCGGCCGGACGTCGTCCCGTCTCCACCGAAAGACTGGACGACGACCCTCGCGGCGTCCACCCCGCTGCTGTTTTCAGCCGCCTCTCCCCGATCCTATTTCACCCTGGCGCTTTACCAGGCCGCCGGGGGCGAACTGCAGGATCCGGCAGGCCGCCCGTTCCTGGACATCACGGTGCTGACCGCTCTGTTGGATTTTTACGCCGCAGCCGCAGCCGCAGGGGTTTTTTCGGAGGAAACCGCCCTCGATGCCCCCGATGAAACCGCCGTCTACCAGAGCTTCCGAGAAGGGCGGACGGACATGGCGGTGATCTGGGTCTCCGAGCGGCTGAACGACGTTTCGGGGAACATCGCCGCGACCTTGCCGCCGACGGTCTCGGCGATCCCTTATTCGCTCGCAACCGGCTGGATGTGGAGCCTCAGCAACCCCGACCCGGAACGGCTGCTCCTGTCCATCGAACTGGCCGAATTTCTGACTGCGCCGGACTTCCTCGCGAGATGGACCTACACGGTCGGCGTGCTCCCCCCACGCGTGTCGGCGCTGGCAGGCTGGCCGGATGGGCCGGAGGCGTCGCTCGGCAGCCGGCTCGTCCTTTCGGCGCACCGGCTGCCGCCGCTGGAGGTTGTGGAAGCGGTCGGTCCGGCCCTGCAGGCGGCCGTCGAGGCCGTGTTGGCGGGGGAGCTGACAGCGGCTGAGGCCGCGCAGATGGCGGCGACGCGGGTGAATGGGCCGTAGCGGAAAAGCGGTGCGGCGGCGGACGTATGCCCGCCGCCGCACCGCTTTTCCGCCGATCAGCCATCTTGACACGCCTATTTCCGGATGCTAAGATGCATCCCGGAGCGTAAGTATGCCCCTTTCCGATGAATTTCCGCTGGACGAAGGTGAAGCCCCCGTCCGGCCGACCGGCCCGACCGGAAACATTCCCCAGACCACCGAAGCCAATCGCAGACCGCAGGAACCGTCAGCGCCCGGATCGAACACCGGGTTGGACCTGTTGCTGCGGTACGGGATGCATGCGGCCGCCTTGCTGCTGGTCGTCGTGATCGGCTGGGTCGTCCGCTACTACTATGTCGAAGGCAACATCGACCGCGCCGAGCTGCCGCAGCAGGCCGCGCTGGCTGCCCCGGTGGAAGCTCCGGCCGGACAGGCCGATGACGACACCGAACAGATCGTCGCCCTCCCATCCCTTGGGGAAGAGGCCGTCTACCGTTTCGGCATCCCCCGCTTCGCCGTGCTCCACACCACCATCCCGGCCCGTCCCCGCGTGGACGTGATCACCTACACCGTCCAGGCCGGGGATACGGTTTTCGGGATCGCCGAGTTTTACGGTCTGCGGGCAGAGACGATCTTCTGGGGAAACCAGGAAGTCCTTGGCGACGATCCCCACCGCCTCTTCCCGGGCCAGGTGCTCAATATCCTCCCGATCGACGGCGTCTATCACAAATACAGCGCCGGAGAAGATCTGGCCCGTGTGGCCGAATTTTATGGCGTGGACGCCCCCGCGATCCTGGAATGGCCCGGCAACCAGCTGGACCTCGTCGATGCCAACCTGGGATCACCGGAGATATCGCCCGGCACCTGGCTGATCGTACCGGGCGGGGAGCGGGAGTTTGTCGATTTCGGGCCGCCGCGCATCCTGCGCAGCAATCCGGCCGCCGCCAGAACCTACGGCCCCGGGCACTGCGGGGAAATCTACGACGGCGCAGTCGGATCCGGGACATTCATGTGGCCGACGACGGAGCGCTGGATCTCCGGTTACGATTTCAACCCGGCGGCCAACCACTCCGGGATCGATATCGCCGGGCAGATCGGTAACCCGGTCTGGGCAGCGGATGCCGGCGTCGTCGTTTACTCCGGGTGGAGCTATCTCGGCTACGGCAACCTGGTGGTCATCGACCACGGGCAGTGGCAGACGGTCTACGCTCACCTGAGCGATTTCTACGTCTTTTGCGGGATGAGCGTCTTCCAGGGTGCGACGATCGGCACGGTGGGGAGCACGGGCAATTCCAGCGGCCCGCACCTGCATTTCGAATTGATGTACCTGTCGGCCAAGGTAAACCCCTGGGATTACATGTCGCCGTAGGTTCTCCAGAGGACCGAGAAATGGGCAGGCCGGGCGGGGTTGTTATCCCGCCCGGCCTGCCCATTTTTTGATGGATCCATGAGCACGCAGCCGCAACACCTCCGCGCCTACCTGGCCCTCCTGGCCGGCATCCTTTGCCTTGGTTTCTCAGCCATCTTCGTCCGGGCCGCGGAGGCTCCGGGGGTCGTATCCAGCGTGTACCGGATGGCGATCGCCGGGGTCGTCTTCGCCTTCCCGTTCTTCCGGCAGAACCGGAACGGGAACCGGCTTCCCCGGCGCGGGGTGGCCCTGGCGCTGCTCAGCGGTCTGTTTTTTGGGGGTGACCTGTTCTTCTGGTCGGAGGGGATCATGATCAGCGGCGCGACCAACCCGACCCTGATGGCCAACACGGCCCCGATCTGGGTCGGCCTGGGGGCGCTGGTCGTGTTCCGTGAGAAGCTGAGCGGGCGGTTCTGGCTGGGGTTGGGGATCGCGTTGGCGGGGGTCGCCGTCGTGCTGGGGGTGGACAGTCTGCAGCAGGTCAGCCTGGGGCTCGGCACGCTGTACGGTCTGATCGCAGGGATGTTCTACGGGGGCTTTTTCCTGCTGGCCCAGCGCGGCCGCGCCTTGCTGCGTTCGATCTCGTTCTTCTGGATCTCCGTCCTGGGATCGACGGCCCTGCTGCTCGTCGTGGGTCTGCTGCAGGGGGTTTCCTTCTCGGGGTACCCGCTCGAATCTTATCTATATTTCCTGGCCGGCGGGCTTGTTTCCCAGGTGGCGGGCTGGTTTGCCATCAACTACGCCCAGGGGCATCTCCCCGCCACCGTCATCTCCCCGACCCTGCTCGGCCAGCCGGTCATCACGGCGTTTGCGGCCGTGGTGATGTTGGGTGAAAGCCTGGGGACCTGGCAGAGTCTCGGTGGGGCGGCGATCCTGGGCGGCATTTACCTGGTCCACCGGGCCAGGCTGCCGGATGCAACCCCATGAGTGCATTGAAAAAAACCGGATGCAGGCGGGGGCAGAACCCCCGTCCGCCTCCGGTTTTTCAACTACAGCTTTGAACGGATCGCACCGGCCACGGCGGCGATGAAGCGCGGATCGTCGTTCAGCGCCGGCGGACGCTCGAGACGGACCCCGTGCTCCCGGGCTGCGGCCTGCGCCTTGATGTCGATGTCGTACAGGATCTCGACGTGGTCGCAGACGAACCCGACCGGGATGCTGACCACGTCCCGGATCCCCTGCGCCGCCAATTCGGGGATGTACTCCTCGATCTGCGGCCCCAGCCAGGGCTCCGGGCTGCGCCCGGCCGACTGGTAGCTCCACGACCAGCGGCTCTCCGGAAGCCCGGCCCGCTCCGCCACGAGCCGGGCGGTCTCGCGCAGCTGGTCGTCGTACGGGTCGCCCATCTTCAGGATGCGGACCGGCAGGCTGTGGGCGCTGAACACGACGTGGACTCGGTGCCGCTCCGGCTCCGGCCATCGGGAGATCCCCTCGACGACCCGATCGGCGAAAACCTCGATCAGCTCCGGCGCATCGTGATAGCGCTCGACGTGGGCGAACTCGATCGACCCGCGGTACATCTCAAGACCGGCGGCGATTTTTTCGTTGTACTTGGCGATGCTCAGCTTGCTGTAGTGCGGCGCCATCACCACGCTGACCGCCCGCCGGATCCCGTCCTCCAGCATATCCCTGATTGTCTCCTCGATCCAGGGCGCCCAGTGGCGCATCCCCAGGTAGAACTTGAATCTCTCCGGATCGAATTGCGCGGCGATCGCTTCTAACTGGCGGCGGGTCAGTTCGAGCAGCGGGGATTTCCCGCCGATCTGCCGGTAGTTGTGGGTGATCTCCTCCAGCACGGCCGGCGTCGTCGGACGTCCGCCGCGGATATCGGCCAGGTAGCCGGGGATCTCGTCGAGCGAGTTTGGGCCGCCGTAGGCCATGATCAATACCCCGGTCGGGGGGTTCTGTTGCATTCTGCCACCTTTTACGGCGGAATTGAGGCGCCTGGTCCGGGCCCAGCCCGGACCAGGCGCCTCAATTCCGCCCGTTGTCATGCACGTAATCGACCAGCCACTTCACATTCTCCACCGGCGTCGTCTTGTGCAGCCCGTGGCCGAGGTTGAAGATGTGGCCGGGACGGCCGGCGGCTTCTTCGAGGACACGATCGACATGGTGCTGCATTTCACGGCGGGGGGCGAGCAGGGTCATCGGGTCCAGGTTGCCCTGGATGGCGCGATCGAAGCCGATCTTCTCCCAGGCAGCGCCGAGCGGCATCCGGAAATCGACCCCGATCACGTCCCCGCCGCAGGCGGCCACTTCCTCCAGGTATGGGAAAGTGCCGGTGCTGAAATTGATCAGCGGGACGCCTGCGACCGCAAGCAGATCGAACAGCTTCCGGTTGTACGGCGCGGCGTACTGCTGATACGCCTCCCGGCCGAGCGCCAGCCCGGCCCAGGAATCGAACACCTGCAGCGCTGCCGCGCCGGCCCGGGCCTGCTTGACCAGGTAATCGGCCTGGACGGTGACCAGCTTGTCCATCAACCGCTTCCAGGCGGCCGGTTCAGCGTACATCAGCGCCTTTGTGTTTGCATAGTCCTTCGAGCCGCCGCCCTCGACGGCGTAGGAGGCCAGCGTAAACGGCGCACCGGCGAACCCGATCAGCGGGATCCCCCTGGGTTCCAGCTCGCGAACGACGATCCCGATCGCCTCGAGAGTCGCCGAGAGATGGGCTTCGGCCGGCGGCGCGGCCAGCATATCCACGTCGCGCGTCGTCCGGATCGGGTTGTGGATGACCGGGCCGACCCCCCTGGCGAACTCCAATTCGAAACCCATCCCGATCAACGGCGGGAGGATGTCGGCGAAAATGATGGCGGCGTCCAGATCGAAAGCCTCGATCGGTTGCAGGGTCACCTGCGCGGCCAGCTCCGGGGTCCCGATCAACTCCAGCATGTCGTGCTGTTCGCGCAGGGCCCGGTACTCGGGCATGTAGCGCCCGGCCTGGCGCATCAGCCAGATTGGGGTGCGGTCGACCGGGAGGCGCCGGCAGGCGCGCAGGAAGCGGGAGGCGGGTTCGGTCATCGCCGCTGCCACGCCGCCCGGCCTACGAAGAACGGACCCAGGTTGGTCAGGTATTGGGAGGTCTGGACCGTCTTCCGCATCCGCTCGACCAGGGCCGAAAGCGGGTGCAGGTCGTGCCCGAGCAGGCCGATGACGAAATCGTTGTCGCTCCGGTCCAGCCCGAAGCAGGCCAGCCGGATGTCATAGGCCAAACCGGCTTCGCCGTAGGACCGGCCGATCCCACCGTGCTCCATCAGGATCGTGCGCTGCTGATCGGCGCTCAGCCCTTCGAAAGCGCCTGACCGCCGCACCGGGTACCAGACCGCCCAGCGCAGATCCGGGTGAGTCACCCGTTCGATCGGGCGGGTAATCAGGACACGCTCCAGGTCCGTTTCGTAACCGATCGCGTAGGTCCGGCCGAGCATGGTGAACTCCGGCTTCGGCGATAGCCCGGCGAACGGTGAGGTGCGCAGCAGCGGACGCACGCGGGTCAGGAAGTCTTCGGGGGCCTCGCTGAAGGTCAGCAGACCGAGACCGTGCGGGTCGTTGACGTCTTCGTAGACGACCCCGTTCAAACCGGCCTCCTCGAGCGCGGCCGTGTACATTTCCGTCTCAGCCGCCTGTCCGAAGGCCATGAACTGCATGAACAGCCGCCGGTCGAGGGCGATCACGCTCCCATCCGGAGCGCGGCCTTTTTCGGCCAGTTCCACCTTATTCGTCGTTTGCTTGCGTTGTATGTCCAGGCTCATCGAGCTCTCCATTCGAATTGTTTTGAAAGCGGTCCAAAACCCCTGCGACGACCATCAAACCAATCCCCCCAAAGACCCCGATCAGGTGAAGGGTCAGGTACGGGTTTAACGGGACCGGCCGCCCGAGAAGTTTGAGGGTGTAATACGGGAGCCAGACCAGGAGACCCGCCATGGCGACCCAGTGCGCAAATTTCTTGAGACCCGTGCGTTTCTTTTTAGGGATGCCGAGTTTCCGGCGGGCGGAGGTGCGCAGGCGCGCCCCGCCGATCACACCGGCCAGGTGGAGCGGCAGGTAGGCCATCATGGATGGGTTTTCGCCCGCGAACTGCTGAGCGAAATACGGCGCCCATACCAGCACGCCGAGCCAGAGCAGGGCGGTCCCGATTTTGAACTGTCGATGTGGGTTTTCCAACATCATCTCCCGGTTTTTAATATGGACATGCGAAAATCTGAAAGCTGAGCCGGCCAGGCCCGGCTCAGCTTTCAGATTTTCGCATGTCATCGAAGACCCCAGTTGCAGCCTCGAGGGTCGCATCGATTGCAGCATCGTCGTGCACGGCGGACATAAACCCGGCCTCAAACTGGGATGGCGCCAGGTAGACCCCGCGCTCGAGCATCCCCCGGAAATATTTTCCGAACCGGGCCGTGTCGCTGGTCTTCGCCGACGGCCAGTCTTTCACCGGGGTCTCGGTGAAGAATGCTGAAAACATCGTTCCGACCTGGTGACCGGTCAGCGATATCCCGGCGGCGGCGGCGGCTTCCAGCAGACCGGAAGCCAGCCGCTTCAAGCGGGTCTCCATCTGCTCCCACAGAACCGGCCGGTCGCGCAGGACCTGCAGCGTGGCGATCCCGGCCGACATGGCCAGCGGGTTCCCGGAAAGCGTCCCGGCCTGGTAGACCGGTCCGGCCGGAGCGATCATCGTCATGATCTCGCCTCGCCCGCCGTAGGCGCCCACCGGCAGCCCACCGCCGATCACCTTGCCGAGCGTGGTCAGGTCGGGCGCGACCCCGTAGAGCGCCTGCGCCCCACCGGGGTGGACCCGGAAACCGGTCATCACCTCGTCAAAAACAAGCAGGGCGCCGTGCGCCTCGGTGAGATCACGCAGGGACTGCAGGAAGCCCGGCTCCGGCGGGACGACGCCCATGTTCCCGGCCACCGGCTCGACGATGACGGCTGCGATTCCGTCGGGGAAAGTTTCGAAGAGGGCTGCGACCGAATCGGGATCGTTGAAACGTGCGACCAGCGTGTCCTGGACCGTCGCGGGGGGCACGCCGGGCGAATCCGGCAGCCCCAGGGTCGCGACTCCGGATCCGGCCTGGACGAGCAGCAGGTCAGCGTGGCCGTGGTAGCAACCCTCGAACTTGACGATCTTGTTCCGGCCGGTGAATGCCCGGGCCAACCGTAGCGCGCTCATCGTCGCTTCGGTGCCGGAGTTTACAAAGCGGATCATCTCGATCCCCGGCATGAAGGCCTGCACCAGCCGGGCCAGGTCGATCTCGAGCGGGCTGGGGGCGCCGTAACTGGTCCCGTTTCCGGCCGCGCGGGTGATCGCGGCGACCACCTCCGGGTGGGCGTGGCCGAGGATCAGCGGCCCCCACGAGAGGACGTAATCGATAAAGCGGTTGCCGTCAACGTCGAACAGGTACGGCCCTTCGCCGCGTTCGATAAAGAGCGGCCCCCCGCCCACGGCCCGGAAGGCTCGTACCGGGGAATCGACCCCGCCCGGGAGCAGGGTCTGGGCCTGGCGGAAGAGTTCGGTTGATTTCTCGATGTTCATGCAGATGCGGTTTCCTTCGTGTTGATTTGTCGAACGGCCCGCCCCGCCGCCAGCTCTCCGGAACGAATACAGTCCGGGATTCCGATGCCGCGGTAACCGGCGCCCGCCAGAGACAGGCCTGGCAGAGATTCGAGTGCAGCATCGATCCGGTCCAGCCGCTCGGGATGTCCGAGGTTGTACTGCGGCATGGCGTTTTCCCAGATATAGGTGCGGGTAAACAGTGGTTCGGCCGAGATCCCCAGGGTCTGGCGCAGTTCTTCGCGGGCGATCTCGAGCAGACCGGCCTCGTCCCACGGGATCTCGCCTTCCTGCCCGGCTCGCCCGACGAAGACGCGCAGCAGTGCGCAGCCTTCCGGAGCGCGGTGCGGGAACTTGGTAGAGGTCCAGGTGCAGGCCAGGGCCGCCCGGCCTTCCCGGCGCGGGATGACGTAACCGTAGCCGTCCAGCGGCCGGGGCAGTCCGGCCTCCCGGTAGGCAAGCGAGACGGTCGCGGTGGAGACGTACTCGATTGCTCGCAGTTCCTCCGCCAGGAGCGGGGCATATCCCTTCAGCAGATCGCTCGAAACAAACGCAGGCGTCGCCAGGATGAGTGCCTCACTCTCGAACATCTGTCCGTCTTCCAACGTCAGCCGCCAGGAATCGTGCCGGTCGATTTCCACTACCGGTGCCTCCAGGCGCAGATCCACGTCCATTTGCTCGAGCGCACCCACCAAGGCTTCGACGAGCTCGGTCAGCCCGGTCAGCGGGGTCAGGAACAGGCTGCGCGAACCGGGAGCGGCCGGGCCACCTCCCTTCGCCCGCTCCCGGCGGGCGGCCAGGGCGCCTCGGACCAGGCCGCCGTGCTTCTTCTCCAGGTCGCGCAAATAGGGGAAGGTCGCGGCCAGGCTCAGATGGTCGCCGTCACCGGCGTAGATGCCGCTCATCAAGGGTTCGATCAGGCTCTCGTACGCCCCGCGCCCCAACCGGCGGGTCACAAAAGCGCCCAGGCTCTCGTCGCCGGTACCGTTTTTCGGCGGGAGCAGGAAATCCAACCCCATGCGGGCCTTCTCAGGCCACGACAGCAGCCCGGTCCGGACCATCTCGCCGATCTCGGTCGGGATCATCATCGTCAGGCCGCCGGGGAGTTCGTGGAGGGCGCCTTTTTTGAGAATATAGGTCTTTTTGGTCTCTGGGTTGGTGCCCTGCAGCCGGTCTGCGATTCCCAGCGCGCGGCACAAGTTTACCGCCCAGGGCTTGGTGACGATGAAAGTGTCGGGCCCGCCCTCGATGACGAACCCGGATTCCCGGTCGGTCACGATCTTGCCGCCCCAGGCGGGTCCGGCCTCCAGCAGGGTGATCGTCGTCCCCTGCGGAGCGCTTTTGGCCGCGTAATAGGCAGCGGCGAGGCCTGCGATCCCCCCGCCGGCGATCAAGATGCGGTTCGTGTCCATGCTAGAGATGCGGCAGCGGCCATTTTTTGATGGCCTCGGCGAACGGCGGGTCGGGTTTCCGCCGCGTGTTGAAGGGGTACCAGCCGATCTCGCCCCGGACCGCCTGTTCTTTGAACTCGGTCGAGCCCCAGACCAGCGAGGCGCCGAACGCCCCGGCCAGGGCTGATCCCCAATCGGACCGGATGAAGAGCGAACCGAGGATCAGCAGCAAGCCCAGCCCGAGCGTGTAGGGCCACCAGTACGGACCGAAGTGGTATTCCCCGCGGATGACCCACACAAAACCCAGCCCGATGATCAACAGCGTCGCGATCCCGATCAGGACTCCAAACCCGTTCATCGCTGCGCCTCCCGGATCGCTTCGAGCTCCTCGGCGGTGTAAGCCCGGCCGCGTGGGCTGCGGTCCAGCCAGTCGTAGGTCGTCGCCTCTGGATACTCCGCCAGGATGCGGGCGTGGCGCGGGTTGTCCGGGTTGGCCGGTGCGTGACCGTGCTTGACCCGGTTCTGCTGCCGCCAGAACTCGAGTGCATCCCACAGAAGCGTGACGCCCAGGATGCCGAACAGGGCGGAAACCGCCCGGTTCCCGGCGGCGAGCGAGGCCGCTTCAAGAGCCAACCCGGCGGCCAGCGCGACCAGCGCGGGGATCCGGATATCACGGGCGATGAATTCGATCTTCCGCACGGCGACGTGGCCGAACCAGATCCCAAAGAAAGCCCCAAGCGCGGCCACCGGTCCGATGACGCTCAGGCTCATCCGGCCTCCCCGAAAGCAATCTCCGGTTCGTACAGGCAGGCCGGGTCCGATTCCATGTAGTCCCCCGTGAGCCCGAAAGCCCGGCCGCGCTGCCCGCCGCACACGTCGCGATATTCGCAGACCCCGCATTTGCCCTTCAACTGGGAGTAGTCGCGCAGGTCTTTGAACACCGGGTGGTTCCGGTAAACCTCGACAACGTCAGTGTCGCGCACGCTGCCGCAGTCTACCGGCAGAAAACCGGACGGCATGATTTGCCCGAGATGCGAGATAAACAGGAAACCGTTCCCGTCATTGACGCCGCGGGTCGGGCGGTCGAGCCCGTCGGCGTACTGGAAGCCGGCGCCCTGGAAGGTGACCTTCTCGCCGGCGCCCGACTCGGCCCGTTTGCGTTCGATCGCCACCCGGCGGTACATCGGCGCGGCCGTGGCCTTGATGTCGAAGGGGGCGGTCTGTGAGAGATCGTACAGCCAATGGAAGATCTGCTCGTGCCGTTCGGGCGAGACCATCCAGCCACCCTGCGCCCGGCCGGTCGGGACCAGGAAGAAGACCGACCACTGCACCGCTTCCACTTCCTCAATGAACGGGATCATGTCGGCCAGCAGGTCGGCGTTGAAAGCGGTCACGGTCGTGTTGACCTGGACGCTCAACCCGACCTCACCGGCGTTGTGCAGGATCTGCATTGTCCGCTGCCAGGAGCCCTTCACCTGCCGGAACTCGTCGTGGACCTCCGGGGTTGGCGCGTCGAGGCTGAGGGCGATCCGGCGGATCCCGGCCGTTTTAGCCTGCTCCAGCCGCGCCACAGTCGGCAGTGCGGTGGCGGTCGGGGTCAGCGAGCAGCGCAGACCCCTGTCGGCGGCATAGGCGATCAGCTCGAACAGGTCGCGCCGCATCATCGGATCCCCGCCGGTGAAGACGAGGATCGGGCTGCCGAAATCGGCCAGCCGGTCGATCAACCGCAGGGCCTCGTCCGTGTTCAACTCGCGCGGGTCGGGCCGGTGCTGGGCGTCGGCGCGGCAGTGCACGCAGGCGAAAGCGCAGGCGCGGGTCACCTCCCAGGCGATCGTGAACGGCGCCCGGTCGAAATCGGCATGGACCATCTTGCGGTCGTGATAGGCGCGTTCCTCCGCGGCGGTAGGGGCAAGGGACGGATGGTTGGCTGCGTCGGTCATATTTATTTTCCCGATAATTAAGGTGGCCGGGCGGGGCTCACCCCGCCCGGCCACCTTAATTATCGATTTCCTCTCTGATCCACCGGGCGGCATCCCTGGCGTGGTAGGTCAGGATCAGGTCAGCGCCGGCGCGCTTGATTGCGGTCAAAGTCTCGAGCACGACGGTGCGTTCGTCCAGCCAACCGTTGGCGGCGGCGGCTTTGAGCATGGCGTACTCCCCGCTGACGTTGTAGGCGGCCAGGGGCAGGTCGGGAAAGGCCTCACGGACTCGGCGAATGACGTCCAGGTACGGCAGCGCCGGTTTGACCATCAGGGCGTCCGCACCCTCGGCGACATCGAGGGCGGCTTCGCGCAGCGCCTCTCGGACGTTGGCCGGGTCCATCTGGTGGGATTTGCGGTCCCCAAAGCTCGGCGGGGATTCGGCCGCGTCCCGGAACGGGCCATAAAAACCGGAGGCATACTTGACGGCGTATGACAATACCGGCAAATGCCCGAAATCCGCCGCATCGAGCGCCATCCGGATCGCCCCGACCATCCCATCGATCATCCCGCTCGGGGCGACGATATCCGCCCCCGCTGCGGCATGAGAGACGGCGACCCGGCCGAGGATCTCCAGGGTCTCATCGTTGAGGACGTAACCGCCCGGGAGGTGGAGCCGCTCCCCCGTGTTCAGGACCCCGCAGTGGCCGTGATCGGTGTATTCGCACAGGCACACGTCGGTGATGACGACCAGGTCCGGGACGGCGTCCTTAATCGCCCGGATGGCTTGCTGAACGATCCCGTCCGGGTCGAAATTCTCCTCCCCGACCGAATCCTTGGTCTCGGGGATGCCGAACAGGATCACACCCGGGATCCCATCCCGGGCGATGGCTTCGGCCTCGGCCGGCAGCCGGTCTACCGACCACTGGTGCTGGCCCGGCATGGATGGGATCTCCCGCCGGACGTCCCGCCCGTGCCGGACAAACAGCGGGTAGACGAAATCGGTCGGGGTGAGTTCGGTCTCCCGGAACATGGCGCGCAGCCCCGGGGTGAGCCGCAGGCGGCGCGGCCGGTTGGCCGGAAAGCCGGGAGGTGGGGACGTCATCGGACGGAGGCCTCTTTAAGGGCGGATACCAGCCCGGCGAAGGTGTGCTCTTCGGCGACCAGGTCCACCCTGAACCCGGCCGAGCGGGCAGCTGCGGCCGTTTTGGGACCGATGCAGGCGATCAGCGGGTCACCAGGCAGCCGGAACGGGTCCAGCCCGGCCACCCGAACCAGGGCGGCGAAGTTGGCCGCGGTCGAGCCGCTGGTGAAGGCGATTGCATCCACCCCGGCCCGCAGGGCGGCCAGGCCGTCCGGATCGGGATCGGCGGGCAGGGTGTGGTAGGCGGTGACGATCTCGGGGATCCCACCGGCAGCTGCGACTGCATCGGGGATCGTATTTTCGGCCAGGTCGCCCAACGGGAGGAAGACCCGCATCCCGGCCAGGTCGCCCAGCCCGGGGACGACCGCATCGGAAATGAATTCGGCCGGGAGGTAGTCGACGGCGATCCCCTGTGACTCAAGCCGGGCCGCCGTCTGCGGGCCGATCGCGGCGACACGGACGTTCGTCGGGAAGGACCGCCCGATCCGGTCCAGCCCTTCCCGGACGGCCTCGACGGCGTTGGCGCTGGTGAATACGGCCCAGGCGCAGCCGGGCAGGCGCTGCAGGGCCTCATCGAGCGGGCGCGGGTCGGCCGGAGGGGAGATCCGGATGGTCGGAAAGTAGATCGGGGTGAACCCTTCGGATTCCGGATCCCCGACCGGTGCATCGATCGGCGGCGGCCGGGTGACGAGGACGCGCATCAGCGCACCCCCTCGAAAAGCTCGGCCGCGCCCTGCGCCAGGGCTTCTGCGGCCAGTGCGGCGCCCAGCGCCTCGGGGTCGTCCCCCTGCCCGGAAAGCGCGATCCGCCGTTCGCCGCCGGGGGAGAGGACGGCCGCGGTGAGGGAGATCCGCTCCCCGTCCTGGACCGCGTGCGCCCCGACCGGCAGCGAGCAGCCTCCGCCCAGGGCCCGAAGGAAAGCCCGCTCGGCCGCGGTGGTCCGGCGCGCGGCGGGGTCTTCGATCGCTGCCAGCAGGGCCAGGGTCCGATCGTCATCCGCCCGGGACTGCACCGCCAGCGCACCCTGGCCGGGTGCGGGGAGCATCACTTCGAACGGCAGGGTTTCCGTTATGTGATCCTGCAGCCCGAGCCGGGCGAGACCGGCCGCGGCGAGGACGAGCGCACCGTATTGGCCTTCCCGGGTTTTGCGGAGACGGGTGTCGACATTGCCCCGGACCGGTCGGATATCCAGGTCCGGACGGCGGGCCAGGAGCTGGGCGGCCCGGCGTAGGCTGGAGGTACCCACCACGGTCCCGGCCGGTGCGTCGTCAAGACCAAACCCGGCCGGGCAGACCCAAACGTCCCGGGCGTCCTCTCGCGGCGGAACGGCGCCGAGGATCAGTCCGGGGCTTTCTTCGGTCGGAAGGTCCTTCAGGGAGTGCACGGCTGCATCGACGGCTCCGGTCAGCAGGGCTTCTTCGAGTTCGAGGGTGAACAGCCCCTTACCGCCGATCTCCGGCAGCGGCCGGTCCAGGATGCGGTCCCCCTGCGTGGTGATGACGACGATCCGCGCTTCGAACCCGGGCCGGGGGTTGCGGAGCAAATCGATGACCAGATCCGTCTGCCGGCGGGCCAGGGCGGAGGGGCGGGTGGCGAACACGAGCGGGCGGTGCATGGAAAGGGCGCGTTCAGTCCAGGCCGAAAAGGCGGCGAGCCGCCTCGGCGTCGTCAGCGGCATGGCCGGCCGCGTCCGCCCGGCCGGCGATCTCGCGGAGGCGGAGGGTCGGATTGTGGAGCATCTTTTTGACGATCGAGCGGGTGAGCTTGTCGAGCTGGCGGCGGCTTTCCGGGGAGAGCTCGGGCATGCGGCGCAGGGTCTTTTCGAGCTCCGCCTCCCGGATGGCGTCGGCCTGCTCCCGCATCCCGACGATGATCGGGACGACATCCAGCGTCGCTAAGTAGTCCTCAAAAGCGGCTTTTTCCTCGGCCAGGATGGCTTCGACCGCCGGGATCTCGGCCTGCCGCCGGGCGAGCGAATTTTCCAGGCCCGCGGTCAGGGAATCGAGGTCGAAGCGCGCCACGCCGGGGAGTTCTTCTACGCCGGGCTCCACATCGCGCGGCATGGCGATGTCCATAAACACCAACGGGCGATCCGCTCGGTTATTAAGCGCGTTCTCAAGGTGGTCGCGGGAGATGATCGTGTGCGGTGCGCCGGTCGAAGTGATCACGACGTCCGCCTCGGACAGCAGTTCCGGCAGGGCCTCGAGGGCGGCGGCGCGGCCGCTCCATCGCTCGGCGAGCGCCGTTGCGCCGGCCACGGTCCGATTGGCGACGGTGATGCGCTGCACGCCACGCTTGCGGAGCGACTCCACGGCCAACTCGGCCATCTCCCCGGCGCCGATCACGAGGATGCGGGCGGCTTTCAAATCCATGACGCAGCGGGCAATCAGGCTGACGGCCACGGAGGCGATCGAAGCGGGATTGTGGCCGATCGCCGTTTCGGTGCGGGTGCGTTTTCCGGCGCGGATGGCGGTCTGGAACAGCCGGGAGAGGATCTTGCCGGTCGTCCCGTGGCGGCGGGCGGTGGAATAGGCTTCGATGACCTGCCCGAGGATCTGCGACTCGCCCAGGACCATCGAGTCGAGCCCGGCGGCAACGCGCAGGAGATGGCTCACCACCGCCTCATCGACCAGCCGGTAGGCGGCCCCGTCGAACTCGCCCACGCCGACTCCGCTGACTTCCGAGAGGAAAGTCTCCAGGGTTTCGAATACCGGCTCCTCGGCAGCGGCGTAGATTTCGACCCGGTTGCAGGTGGACAGGATGACACATTCGCGCAGCGCCTGCCAGCCGGTACCGCCGCCGCAACCCAGCCGGGCCAGGGAGGCGTTGAGCTGGTGCGCGTCGAAGGAGAGACATTCGCGCAGCGCTACGCCGGCGGTGCTGTGGTTGATGCCGAGGCAGAGAAGGTTCATGGGCCGGGATTCAGTTTATTGGAACTTCGGGGATTGGTAAACGCAAGTTTGCATAGATATTCGGACAGTCTGTTGAAGAATGGAAAAATCGAGGCACCCCGGCGGGGACCTGCCCCCCGCCCGGGTGCCCCGATTTTTCCTGACAAAAGACAACAGGCCGGTGCGAAAGCGCACCGGCCTGTTGGATGATGCGATCGATTGACCGCCGGGGGACTACCAGTTCACGTTGACGACGTTCGAGCAGGTGCTCGTGCCGGCCTCGCAGACCTGGTAGGACGCGGAGCCGCCGCCCTTACCGAGCGAGGCGTCGGTGTAAGCGCCGTCGTTAGCCGTGGTGGCGACCTTGGTGCCGTTGCGATAGATGTCGACGTTTGTCGACGTCGCGCCGGACCAGGCCAGGTCGGCGTACTTCTCGCCCTTGACCTTGTAGGCGTTCACGCTGAGGGTGATCGGGTCGGTACCCCCTCCGCCGCCGACCGTGAGGGTGATGCTGTCGCTGCCGCTGCTTCCACCCGAGTCCGTGACGGACGCCGTGATGGTATGCGTGCCGTCACTGAGCACGGCGCTGAAGGAGCCCCCGGTGCCGATTTGGCCGTCCAGGCTGGAGGTCCAGACCAGGCTGGAGGTCAGGCTCCCGTCTTCTGTGTCTGAGGCAGAGCCGGCGAAGGAGATCGAGGCGCCGGATGCGAACGTTGCGCCATCCGACGGGCTGGTGATGCTGACCGTGGGCGGGTTGTTGCCGCCACCGCCACCACCACCGCCGGGGATCAGGACCGGGTTGAAGAGCGTCGTGTTGCTTACGTCCAGCAGCCGCTCCTTGATCCCGTCGCCGGAGTCGTCCGTCCAGTTGAGGTTGCCGGCGTTGATGACCTGGTCGTACAGGTTGAAGACATCGTTGGCGTTGCCGGGGTTGTTCCGGCTGGCCAGGAGCGCCAGGGCGCCGGCGGCGTGCGGGCTGGCCATGCTCGTGCCGCTGATGGTGCCATAGGAGCCCTGCTCGATCGGATAGGTGGACAGGATGCAGACCCCGGGTGCGGCGATATCAAC
>DATKDL010000047.1:0-27251 GCA_035512695.1 Anaerolineales bacterium
GGTCTCGTTGAGCAGGGTCAGCAGCTGGTAGCAGGTGAAGGCGCGCTGGACCCGGATGCGGTCGAGGGCCGGCTCGACGCGGGGCGTGTGCCCCCGCAGGTGCCGGGCGACGGCGAAGGCGTCGAAGCTGTTGCCGCCGTCCAGGACCCGCAGCGGCCCGGCCAGCGCCAGCCGGGCGGCCAGCGCCAGCATCTGCGTCCGGGCGGCCCGGGGTGCAGCGACCAGCACCAGCCGGGCAGTGGATGGAATGGTGAAGGCGTCCATGCGCCTACACTATCGGGTTTGGAGGGGGCTTACAATCCCAAAGGGTGCGGATTTAGGGGGGAGATGGGGGCTAAAGCGATTTGGGAGGCGAGCCTAAAGCGGTAGGAACGGGCGCCGGCGTCCCGGCGAAGAGGGCGCTGGTATCCAGAAAGACCTTAGTTTTCCCGGCCATATTCCTCGTGGACTTCCCGGAGTGCGGCCAGCATGCTTTCCAGGGTCTCGCCGCGCTCGCTCAGCTGTTCGCTGATCCGGGCGGTGATCTGGTCGATCTGCGAGGGATAGGGACTCAGGACGAAGACCCCGCCGATGTCGATCAGCGTCAGGCTGTCCCCCGGGTTGAGCCCGTATTCATCCCGCAGCGCTTTCGGAAGCGTGATCAGCCCACTAACAGAGGAAAAGAGAAAAAATAAAGCGCAAGGCGGGGCTTCGCCCCGCCTTGCGCTTTATTTTTTCTCCTGTGTAACCCACGAACTGAAATCCCAATCCCCCAATAACCGCCGCAATTCGGTGCGGCGGCGCAGGCCGAACTTGCGCAGGCCGTTATAGACGTGGGTGTTGACGGTCTCGGTCGAGATGTGCAGGCGGGCGGCCATCTGGCGGGTCGTGTAGCCCAGGCAGATCAGGGCGGCGACCTCTTGCTCGCGCGGGGTCAGGCTGTGCCAGACGTCCAGGTATTCGCCGGCCATCCGGCGGCGTTCGAGGGCGGCCGAGAGCAGGTCGGCGGCCACGTCGTCGGGACGGCGCGCTTCCTGGCGGGCCAGCTCGCGCAGGGCCAGCTGGTCTTCCAGCTCGAGGTCGAAGGTGAGGCGCTCCGGGCGGAACAGGCCCAGGCGGCGGAGGAGACGATAGAAGAAGCGGTTCATGGTAGGTCCGTTGACAAATTTGTCGATTCCATTCTACCAGAACAAATGTTCTGATCTCGTTGCGAGTGCATGATAATTGTGGAAAAAACGAACCCCAACCGGGCAAAGCCCGGTTGGGGTTCGTTTTTTCCATCATCTTCTCGTATAATCCCCCTCAATGGACTGCCCCACCTGCGGCAATGCCAACCCCGCCGGCGCAAAATTCTGCAACAAATGCGGCTCCCCGCTGAAATCCGGCTGCCCGAACTGCGGGCACGAAAACCCGCCCGGCGCAAGGTTCTGCAACGAATGCGGCACCGCGCTCGGGACGGGCACCGCGGGATCCACCAAAGCAGCAGCCCGAGTTCAACCCGCCGTGCCCGTCCGAGGGGATCCCGCCGTTCCCCTCCGCAGCCTCATCCCCGACGACTTCGCCGCCCGCCTGGCCTCCGCCCGCGCCAAAAAGGAGATGGTCGGCGAGCGGCGGATCGTGACCATGCTGTTCTGCGACGTCAAGGGCTCGACCGCCGCCGCCGGAAACCTCGACCCGGAGGACTGGGCCCAGATCATCAACGGCGTCTTCGAGTACATGATCCGCCCGATCTATAAATACGAAGGCACCGTCGCCCGGCTGATGGGCGACGGCATCCTGGCCTTCTTCGGCGCCCCCGTCGCCCACGAGGACGATCCACAGCGCGCCATCCTGGCCGCCCTCGAAATCCTCACCGGGTTCGGACCGCACCGCGAAAAACTCAGAAGCGAATGGGGCCTGGATATGAACTTCCGGGTCGGGATCAATACCGGGCTGGTCATGGTCGGCGCGGTGGGGTCGGACCTGCAGATGGAATACACGGCCCTGGGTGACGCCATCAACCTGGCCGCCCGCATGGAGCAGACGGCCGCCCCCGGGACGGTCCAGGTGACCGGGGACACGTACGCCCTGACCGCACCGGTTTTTGAATGGGAAGACCTCGGCGAGGTCGAGGTCAAGGGCAAGGACGAGCGGGTCCGGATCTACCGCCCCCTGCACAAAAAAGCCGAGCCCGGCCGCTTGCGCGGCATCGCCGGCCTGGACGCCCCGATGATCGGCCGCCGGGCCGAGTTCGAACGGCTGCAGACCGCCGTCGACCGCCTGCGCGAAGGCTCCGGCGGGATCGTCTTAATCACGGGGGAGGCGGGGCTGGGGAAGAGCCGGCTCATAGAGGAAATAAAAGGTTACAGGTTGAAGGCTCGCCCCGAGCAAAGTCGAAGGGTTGAAGGTTCTCCACAAGAACCTTCAACTTTAAACCTTCAACCAGTTTGGTCCGAAACCGCCTCCCTCTCCTACGAAACCGCCCGGCCCTACGCCCTCTTCCAGCGGCTCCTGCGGGAGGTCTACGGCGTCCGGGAAGGGGATTCACCGGTGGAGATGTGGGAGAAATTCCTCCCCATCCTGGAGCGCATCCCTCCGGACATGGCCGACCACGGCCGGGTCTTCGAGGCGCTGTTCGCCACCGGGGGGCAGTCCTCCGAGGCCCAGCCCGAGGGCGAGGCCTTCAAACGCCAGCTGTTCGACCTGGTGCACGACCTCGTCACGGGTTGGACGGCGAGCGCCCCGCAGGTCATCGTCCTGGACGACCTGCATTGGTCGGACTCGGCCTCGATCGATCTGCTGGTGCACCTGTTCAAGCTCTCGGAGACGCAACCGGTCCTCCTGGTCTGCGCCATGCGGCCGGAGCGGTCGGCGCCCGCCTGGACCGCCCGGGAGGCGGCCGCCCGCGATTATCCCCACCGCTCCACCGAGATCGCCCTCACCTCCCTTTCGGCAGACGACACCGATGCACTGGTCAACCACCTGCTGCTGGTGGCCGATCTCCCGGCCGGGCTGCGGAAACGGATCCTCGAAAAGACCGACGGCAACCCCTTCTTCATCGAGGAGGTCGTCCGCGTCCTGATCGATAATGGGGTCGTCGAGCGCGAGGATCGCCCGGACGGCGTCCGCTGGCGGACGCGGCAGGACATCGAGGACATCGACATCCCCGGCAGCCTGCAGAGCCTGCTGACCGCCCGGATCGACCGTCTGGAGGAGGACGCCCGCCGAATCCTGCAGTTAGCCTCCGTGATCGGCCGGTCCTTCTACTACCGCGTCCTGGACACGATCAGCCGCGCAACGGCGGTCGCACATGCGACCGCGGGCGTCCGGCAGGAACTGGACCAGCATTTGAACCTGCTCCAACGGGCCGAGATGATCCGCGAGTCGGCCCGGCTGCCGGAGCTCGAATTCGCCTTCCGCCACGCCCTGACCCAGGAGGCGGCCTACAACACCATCCTGGTCCGGGAGCGGCGCGACTTCCATCGCCAGGTCGGAGAGGCGGTCGAGATGCTCTTCGCCGACCGGCTGGAGGAGTTCTTCCCCGTCCTGGCCTACCATTTCGGGGAGGCCCGAGACCCGCGTGCGGTCCGCTATGAGACCCTGGCTGGAGACGCCGCCTTCAGGCTCTACGCGATCCCCGAGGCGGCCAGTCACTACCGCCGGGCGGTCTCGGTCCTGAAGCACGATGAGAAATCCGGTGAAGAGACCACACACCTGTACAGCAAGCTCGGGCGCTGCCTGGAGCTGCTGTCGGAACATGCTGCTGCGGTCGCTGCCTATGAGGAGATGCTCGACCTGGCGCGCCGCTGCGGAGATGAACGGATGGAGCTGGCCGCCCTCATCGCCCTCGGTAAGGTGCACGCGATTCCAACCCCCTTCCAGGATTCGGCGAAAGCCGCGGTATATTCGGAACAAGGGCTCGAACTCGCAAGAAATATCGGTGACGAAGCGGCCGAATCGCGCTTACTCTGGAATTCCATGCTGATCGAGATGTACTCGGGGCATATGGATCGGGCGATTCCACTCGGCGAGCGGTCCACCGACCTGGCGCGCTCGGCCGGCGAGCCGGCCCAGCTAGCCCATTCCCTGCATGACCTGGGACTTCCGTATATGGCAGTCGGCAGCCTCGAAAAGAGCCGCGCGGTGCTGGATGAAGCCTTCACGATCTGGCGCGAACTCAACAACAAACCCATGATGGCCGAAAACCGCAGCAATCGCGGGATCGAACGGGCCATGAGCGGCTGCTTTGACGAAGCAATCCAATTTACCGACGAGGGTTTCCGATATGCGGATGAAATCGATAACGATTGGGGCCGGGCCAACACCAATGTTTTCTCCGCCCTGATTTTCCTGGCGCTGGGTGAGATCGACACCGCATTGGAAATCCAAAAGACATTCCTGCCGCTTTCACGCAAGCTTGGCCATCCGGGCTCGACCTTCATCCTCATCTCCCGAGCGGAAATGTATGAATTCCTGGGCGCGGACGATCTCGCCCTGGAATCCGCTGAAGGCGCAGTCTGGGATTCGGAGGACTTCCCACCGTTCAAGCAAATCGCGCTCGCAGTGTGCGCAAAGTTACACTACAACGCCGGAAATCCCACCGGCGCCGCAGCGCTGCTGGAGGAAGCCCGCGGCCTCAGCCATCAAAAAACAATCATCCACATTGAAATCGAATCCACCTTTGCCGAGGCGGAAATCAACATCAAAACCGGCGATCTGGTGACCGCCGAGGACCAATGCGTCAAAATGATGGCGTTGATCGAACTGGCCGGTGCGCGTTTTTATCTGCCGCGGGCGCTGAAGTTATTTGCCGAGATTGCCCTTGCCCGGGGGGATCTGGATCTCGCCGCCGATTATCTTGCGCGCGCCGCGGGGGCAGCCCGTGAGATCCGGTACCGGGCGATTCTGCTGGACATCCTGGTCGGTCTCATCGGGATTGAAACCCGCAGAGGGAACCAGGCCGCTGCAGATCGGATCAGGCAGGAGTGCCAGGAGCTTTGCGAGCGTATCGCCGGCAATATTGGCGACCCGGCGCTGAAAGAAACTTTCTTCCGTTCGATGGCCGCCAAAGGAATTACCATTGCTTGAAGATATAACCCGAGCGGTGGATATTCACATTTGATTCCGGGCAAGAAAAAGGACCCCCTGCGGTGAAACCGCAGGGGGTCCTTTTTCTTGCCTAATCCCCAACCTCCCCCTCCCACAACCGCCGCATCTCCTCGCTCGTCTCGAGCAGTTCCTCCAGCGTCCCCTGCGCCTCCACCTCGCCGTCCCTGAGCACGACGATCCGGTCCGCCCGGCTCAACACCGACTTGCGGTGCGAGACGACCAGGCAGGTCGGGCGGGCAGGCGGATGCCCGTTGCCCTCCCCCTCCGCCTCGGGCGGGGCAAAGATCCGCTCCCACAGCGCCTGCTCGGTCTCGACGTCCAGCGCCGAAGACAGATCGTCGAAGACGAACAGTTCGGCGCCGCTGACGAACATGCGCGCCGCAGCCGTGCGCTGCACCTGCCCACCGGACAGCCTCACCCCGCGCGGTCCGACCAGGGTGTCCAGCCCTTCCTCCATCCCCTCCAGGTCGCTCTCGAACACGGCCGTCCGGATCGCCCGGTGGATCTCCCCGTTCGATTTCGGCTGGCCTAGCACGATGTTGTCGCGCAGGCTCTCGCTGAACAGGCGCGGCACCTGCGGGGTGTAGGCCGCCCGCGGCGGAACGAAGAACCCGACCGGGTCCTCCACCTCGATCCCGTTCCAGTACATTTTGCCCTCCGCCGGCAGCAGCCCCAGGACCGAACGCAGCAGGGTCGTCTTCCCGGAACCGATCCGCCCGGTCATGACGGTGATCGTGCCGGCCTCGAGCTCGAGGCTCACGTCCCGCATACCGCGCCCGTTCTCGGGGTAACGATAGCTCAGCCCTTCGACACGCAGGGATTCGAGCCTGTCCGCGGCGGTCTTCCTCTGCACCGGCACCTCGGGCAGGGTCCCATCCATGTGGACCGGCCCCGGCTTGATCAGGGTCTCCTCCGGGGCGCCCATCAGCAGGTACTTGAGCCGCTCGAGCGAGATCCGGGCCTGGTTGTGCCGGGCGATCATGTTCCCGAAGGCGAACATCGCATCCGTCAGCGGCCACATGTAGGCGATGAACAGGGCGAAGTCGCCAATCGTGAAACTGCCGTCCCGGATCGAGCTCCCGGCCATCAGCAGGACGATCCCGATCCCCAGGTTGATCGTGGCTTTGAAGACGGTGAACATCATCTCGCTGAGCAGGGTGTCCTTGAGGGAGGCGTGGCGCCGGTCTTCGTTCAGGTCCTCGAAGTGCCGGATGACGTCCCGCTCCGCCGTCGCGACCTTGACGGCCTGGACGGCGCCAAAGGTCTCAGCGATAAAGCCGACCACCCGCGCGTGCGTCTTGCGGGCGGACGCCCGGTAGGCCAGGATCCGCTTCCGCAGCGCCGTGATGGCGAAGAAGATCGCCAGCATCGGGGCAAAGATTACGGCCGTGATCAGCGGGTCGATCGCCGCCATCACGGCCAGGCTGAACAGGATCGCACCGGCGAATCCCGGCAGATCGACGAACCACTCGGTGGCCCATTCCAGCTCGCGTACGTCCCCGCCGAAGCGCGAGATCGCCTCGCCTGGCGAACCTGGCAGGGCGTCGGCGCCGGGGCGGCTCAAGACACTCTCGAACAGGTTCCGCCGCACCCGGCCGGAGGCCAGCATCAGGAAGGTGGCGACGGTCCAGATCCCGCCGGTGATCCCGACCACCCGCGCCAGCGCCAGCCCGGCCAGCAGGGCGAGCAGACCCCAAAGGCTGAACGCGGCCGGGGCGGCCCCGGTCAGGTCGTCGAAGATCGCCCGCACGATCAGCCCCGCCGCCAACGGCGTGACCCACACCAGCAGCCAGAAAAGGGCGGAAAAGAACCACCACCGGAACGCCATCGCGATCTGGCGGACGGCGAGGTAGTAGGTGCTGAAGTTGGTTTCTACTCTTGCGTCGCTTGTGTCCGTCATACCAACACCTCCTCCATCCCCGTCCGCAGCAGCCCGGCGAAGCGGCTGTCCGGGTCTGCGGCGAGGGCATGGCGGTCGCCGTGTTCGGCGATGCGGCCGTCTTCGAGGATCATGATCCGGTCCGCCCGCTGGACGGTGGCCAGGCGGTGGGCGATGATGATCGCCGTGCGGTCCTCGAAGAGCCGGCCGATCGCCCGCTCGATCAGCTGCTCGGTGGCGGGGTCCAGCCTGGACGAGGCCTCGTCCAGGACGACGAGGCCGGGGTCCCGCAAAAAGACACGGGTGAAGGCCAGCAGCTGGGCTTCGCCGGCCGACAGCCCGCCGCCGCCCGATTCGAGCAGCGTGTCCAGCCCTTTGGGCAGGCTCACGACCCAGTCCCACAGGCCCAGGTCCTGCAGGGCAGCTTTGACCGCCTCATCCGGGATCGTCCGGTCGAAAAAGGTCAGGTTGTCCCGGACCGTGGCCTTGAAGAGCTGGACATCTTGAGTCACCATCGCCACACCGCGCCGCAGGGTCTCGAGCGCCGGCTCGCGGATATCGATCCCGTTCATCCGGATCGCCCCGGACTGGGGGTCGTACAGCCGGAACAGCAGGCGGGCGATCGTCGTCTTCCCGCTGCCGGTGCGCCCGAGCAGGCCCAGCACCTCACCGGGGTGGACCCGGAAGTCGATCCCGTGCAGGGTGCGGCCGTCGTCGTCGTAGCTGAACTCGACGTGGTCAAAGACGACGTCGAGCGCGCCGGCCTCGGCCAGCGCCGTCGGACCGCCCGGGATCCCGGGCCCGTCACGCTGGTCCGGCTGAATGGCGAACAGCTCCCGGATGCGGACGACGCTGCCGCCGGCCCGCTGCAGGTCCTGCATCTGGCGGGTAATTGTCTCAAGCGGGCGCCGGAGCAGTTCGGTGTAATGGAAGATGACGTACACTCCGCCGATCGTCAACGTCCCGGCGCCGAAGAAGACCGCCCCCATCGCAAAAGCCAGGATGTTCCCGAGCGTGAAGATCGCGAGCGAGACCATCCAGACCACGGCGCCCTTGACCCAGGCGCTCCGCGAGTCGACCAGGTGCCTGGTCAGCGCACCGGAGAAGCGCTGCAGCTTGTACGGCCCGGCGCCCAGGGCGGCGATGTCCTCGGTCCCCGCCAGCCGCTCCTCCAGAAAGCCGAACAGCTCCGCGCTGGCCTCCCGGGCCCGCTCCCACTGACCGACGGCATAGTTGATGATCCGGACCAGGACGACGAAGGTGATAAGGCAGAAGACCAGGAATGCCAGCCCGATACGCGGGTCCTCCCGGAAGAGCATGAACAGCACCCCGACCAGCAGGACGACGTTGCCCAGGATCTGGATCACAAACTGCGAGAAGAAGTTGGACAGCTCGTCCACGTCGCTGTCGACCCGCTCAATCATCTCGCCGGGAGTCTTCAGGTTATGGAACTTCATGTCCAGCCGCAGGGCGTGCATCGCCATGTCGCGGCGCAGGGCGTTGGTCGACCGCCAGCGGACGTCCTGGCTGATGTAGGTGCTCCAGAGCGTCCCGACTTCCTTACCGAGGGCCAGGACCAGGAACAGCGCCCCGAGCCGCGTCAGCGCATCCACCGGAGCGCCCGCCAGGGCCGCATCGATGAACGCGCGCACGATCTGCGGCACGAACAGCTGCAGCCCGATGCTCCCGAGCAGCAGCCCGAACATGAACACCGCCCGGGGCCATTCGGGTTTCAGATAGGTTCCGAGGAGGGACCAGTATTGTTTGAGGGGGATTTTCATGAGAACTCCGTGCAAGGTGCAAGGTGCGACGTTGCACGTTGCACCTTGCACCTTGCACCGCCTCACCCCGCCAGCGACGCGTAGGCCCGAGCCTGGGAGGCGTCGCCGGCCAGGGCGAGGAAGGCGATCCGTTCGACAAAGCCGTCCGGGGGGACGGAGACGATTTCGCGGACGAACAGGTGCGCCCCGGAATCGCCCAGGTCCATTGCCAGCAGCCGCCGGTGCCCGCTGGCGTGGACGGCCGCCAGGGTCCGGCCGGTCTCCGGGTTCGATACGGCGGCCCACAGATCGTGGACGCCCCAGGTCGTGATCGTCGTCCGCTGCCGGATATAGTCCGGAGTGTGCAGGACGGCTTTGCTCATGTCCCCGTCGACGGAGGGGAAAACGAGCCAGCCGTGCTGGGCCGGGCGGTGGACCGGCGTCCGGTTCGATAGCCGGTAGACACATTTCAGGACCTGGCTGCCGGGCAGGGTCAGGTAGTCCAGGACGACCTGCAGACCGCGGAACTTCTCGGCCCGGATATCAGCGGTGAGCCGAACGCCGCGCCATTCCAGGCCGCGGCCGTCCGGGGCTGTGATCGGCTCGGCCGTGAAGGCCTCCGCATGCAGCTTGCCCGGCCAGCCGTCTTCGCCGTCTATGGCCAGCACGGGCCGGATCCCGCCGAAGATCGGCTTCATCCAGGACAGTTCCCCGGACTCGGGGAACGGCGAGAACAGGTGGTTCGTTTCCGACCCTGCCGTCCGCCATTCCGTGACCCCGCCGTGGAACCCGGGGACGACGGTCCAGGAGGCGATACCGTTGTCGATCTGCCACGTCGCGTACCCGGCCGCCTCACCGGCCTCGACCGCGACTTCACACTGCGGATCGGACAGCCGGATCACACGGAACTCGGCCTCCCTTTCGAAGGCCTGCGTTCGCAGCCGCAGCATCCCGGACCGAACGCCGGCTCCAACTTTCCCGTCCGGGACGAGGCGCACAGGCGCTTCCACCGGCCGGTCGCGGTCGACGTCGAACGCCAGGCGCTCAGGCTCGATCGTCCAGCCTTCCGGGGCAGCCAGTTCGACCGCACCGTTCAGTGCAAACCGCCGGGTGGACGTGATCCTGAGCGTGCCCTCGGCTTCCCCTCCGGCGACCAGCAGGGGCTGCGGGTCGATCCGGAAGTCCAGGGGAGATGCGGCCGTGCGGCGCGCGGCCGCGGTAGGCGCCCCCTGCATCCGGCGCCAGGCCTCCTGGACCGCGTGCCAGTCCCCCGGCCCGGAGTAGAGGTAGTACGGCTCGATCCGCCGGATCTCCCCGGGCTCGAGCGGACAGGCGTAGTAGAAGAAGTGCCGCCCGAATTCCGCATCGAGCTTCTCGATCCCGTCGCGCTCCCAGATGAAACCGAACGACCGGTCCTGGTAGTCGTAGGCCAACCAGCTCTCGGCAAAGTCTTCCGGCTTCTTTGGGAAATCCTCCTCGGCGATCCCGAACTGGGAGCCGTGCGCGCGGACGGTCCCGTTCGACAGCGGGACGACGACCATGCGCCGGTTCTCGGACCAGATCCGGATATGCGGCCGGACCTGGAGCTTCGGGAAGGGCACGCCCGTCTCGTTGCGGACCCAGCTGGTCACCCGGACCAGCGGCGAGCCGTTGACCGTGATCTCGCGCCCTACGATCAGCCCGGGGAAGCGCGTCGACCGGACGGTCATCACCGCCGTCGCGGCGTCCCCGGCGGTCTCGAGCGCCAGGTCGTATTCGAGTTCGTTCAGGTCCCAGGGGATGAAGGCGGGGCCGATCTCTTCCATGACCCGGCCGTCCTCCCGGTCGGCGTCCTTGTTCCAGAAGACGGCCTCGCCACCCTTGGCTTTGGCGGTGACCCGGAAGAAGTCGTTCTCAAGGACCAGCTCCCGCTCGCCTTCCCCGGCCGCCCACCCACCCGGAGCGACCGCCGCGACCGCGAGGACCTTCTCCTTTGTCGTGAACCGGTTCCCGGCGTCTTCGATCTCGGCGGAGGCCGTCAGCCGGTAGACCCCGGGCCGTTCGGCGGTCAGGATCACCGGAATGCCGGCGTGGCCTTTGGCCGGGACGGTGAACGCCGGCTCAAGGTCTTCGGCCGCCAGCCCATCCGGAATTTCGAGCTTGAGCGCTCCCGCCAGGTCCTTTTTCGTCCGGCTTTGGAGCTGCAGGTGGATGGTCCCCTGCCGGCCGGGGGCCAGCGTGACGATCTCCGGGTGCATGCTGAACTCCACCGCCGGACGGTAGCGCAGCCCGGTGCCGAGTTCGAGCGGCTGCCCGTCGATCTCGAGCTGGGTGCGGATGCGCGGGGTCGGGATTTCCTCATGGTCGTCCCGATACCTGGGCGCGTCCAGGTCCACTCGAAAGGTTGTAGCCAGGACGCGAGCCTCCCCTGGCTCCAGGCGGACTTCCTCTTCGAGCGCTATCCGGATCCCCTCATCGGGCCGGGCCTCGGCCAATATCCGGAGCGGATGGTCGGTCTTGTTGCGGAACTCCCATTCGAACGGATAGGTCAGCCCCTGGGCAGGTTCCGCTTCGCCGGTGCGGGCGTAGACGGCCCAGGCATCCGTCTCGATCCCGGTCAGCGCCTGGGCGTTGCGGTCAAAGACGGTCTCAAGCATCTCCCCGTTCGCCCGCCAGCGCAGGACAAAAACCTTATTGTCTCCGGTGCCGGGGTGGGTCATGTCGTCTTCGACCTGGTCCAGGGCGCGGTCGTACGTTTCATACCAGCTGTGGTGCGCGAAGAAATCCTGCGCGGCCGGCAGCATGCGGACGGCCGGGAGATAGTTCTCCATGTGGACGGTGGTGTCCGGCTTCCAGAAAAACCCGACCTTTTTATAGAGCGGCATGGCCTTCAAGTTCGATGGCCAGGTGCCGATCGTGATCCGGTCGTAGCCGTTGGCAACGGACCAGTCGACCATGTCGACCAGCATCCGGCGGGCCAGCGATTTTCCCTGGTGCTCGGGATGGACGTTGAGCAGGGCGACGTAGCAGGACTTCGGCCGCACCGCCGTATCCCACAAATCGCCGTACCCGACGACGACCCCGGTGCCGTCCTCGACGACGACGAAACGGATGATGGCCTCGAGCCGGTCCATCCATTCGGCGAGGGTCTGCTCGGTAAACGGGACCCCGTCCGTGAAAGTTCCCGGCCACTGGTGGTCGGATTCGTTCCACATCTGCGCAAGGCCTGCGTCGAAGCTATGGTCGTACGGGTGGAGGGTGTAAGTTGTTTCTTTCATCGCTTTCCTCATCAGGAGGGGCAGACGTGGGCACCGGGGGATGGGCGCCGGTAAAGCCGGCGCCCATCCCCCGGTGCTACATGTTTGCCATTTCTAAAAGTGCGTTGGTAAATGAAAAAGCCATGGCTGCACGCAACCATGGCTCGGGTGTTACCGGACGGGGTCCGGGATTAAACAAAAAAGCCACGGTGCAGCAGCTGCGTCCGTGGCCGGGAGGGTCAGGCGTGGTTCAGGCCATCACCTGGCGGCAGACGCACTGCGACAAGGCGCGATTCCACCATTGCCGAACGGAACTGCGGTTTTGCGGGTGTCGGTGATGTAGATCATGGGGTCCATCAGCAGCGCATCTCCTTTGAAGATTATCGGTGGTCGACCGACCTGCTGAATATACCACGGATCTGCGCAAGCGGTCAAGAATATTGGTAGGGTTTTCGATCACTTCCTGGTCATTTACGAGTCAGGAAACGCTGCAGTTCGCCCGAGAGGATTTCTGCAACAAGTTCGTTGCCGGCGATGTTCAGATGCGAATCGAGCGGCCGGTACAGGATTTCCGCTTCCCCTGCATCGATAAAAACCGGATAGAGGTCGATCACCGGGACGCCGATCTCTTCCAGGGCCGCCGCCAGCCGTTCGTTTGGGGCGGCCATATCCCAGATACTCGAGTCCTCGTTCGGATAATACACCTCCAGGACCTGGGCCTGCAGATCGGCGTTCACCTGCAGCTCGTCCGGGATCAGGACCACGACCATTTCCACCCCGCGCGCAGAGAGGATGCGGTCCATCTCCCCCAGGTGGGTCACGGCGAAGGACACCAGCTCGGCGAGTAAGGAGGTCCGGTCGCGTTGATAGATCCCGCTGCGCTTGAACTCGATGTCGAGATAGACCTCCAATGGATACGTCGGGCAGCTGTCGCAGAATTCGCCTTCCCCCGGCGGCACAAAGCCTTCCGCCTGCTGAGCACGGACCTGGAACAGGAAATACATCACGGACGCGAGATGCGAATAGGTGTACCACGCCCGGGGAGTATCTACGATCCGGCTTTCGAGCAGGTCATTACCGATAAAAAACGAGACCAGGACCAGGTCAGGAGCCAGCGGAAGCCCTTCATGGACCAGGATGTTCAGGTATTCTTGCGGCCCGGTGCCGGGGATCCCCAGGTTCAGGACTTCAATGTCCCCGGTTTCCTGCAGATACAGCTCCAACCGGGTGAGGAAGCTGTATTCATACGGGACGATGCTGAATGCAAAAGAATCGCCGAGACCGATGACTCGGAACGTGCCTTCTTGCTTTTCCTCGAATTCCGTATCCTTGAAGCCCCCGGAATTCAGCGGGAAACCCCAGTCGTTCGCCCCCGGTTTCCCCCGAAAGCGGGTGTAGCTTTGGTCGTAGAAAATGAACAGCGGGTTGAAATGATCGTAGATCCGCAAAGAAATCTCAGCCGCCAGCAGCGTGATGCAAAGGATGGCAGCCGATTTGAGGGCAGTTCTGACCGGGGCGGGCATCGAAGCGCGAGTATACACGAAACCCGGCTGCGTCGAGCGGGCAAACATCCGGAAAGGGCGGATTATAATGGGCCGGACCACATGACCCGTCCAGAAGTTTTCCCGCTCTCCCACCCGCAAAAGCTGGTCTGGCTCTCCCAGCGGATCAACGCCGGCATCCCGCTCTACCACATCGCCTTCAGCTGGCGCATCCATGGCGACCTCGATCCCGCCCGGTTTTCCCAGGCCTTCGAGCGCGCCGTCGCCGGCATCGACGCGCTCCGGACCTTGATCCGGACCGGTCCGGACATGGAGCCCTATGCCGTCATCCTACCGGAGATCGACGCGACTCCCGTTTACCGCGATACGCGCAACGACCCGGGCGTCCGAAAGCATCTCAAGACGTACCTGGACGGCTTCATCTGGCTGCCCTTCGATCCGGACGAGCGGCTGTTCAACACCTGGCTGTTCCGCCTCGGCGAGCGAGAATACCACTGGGTGCTGACCACCCATCACAGCATCTGGGACGGGATCTCGAATAGATTGCTATTCGATCGGGTGGCAGCCGCCTACGCCGGACAGCCCATCCCCGAGGAAGCGCCCCCCTTCCGGTCCGTCATGAAGGCCTTCTCCCAACCGGACCCGGAAGCGCAGGCCTTTTGGGACAGAAGGCTCCCGGAGCTTTCGCAAGATTTCGCCTTTTACGGGCGCTCCCCCGGCGACAGGGTGCATCCGACCGCCCGGTTCGAGCGGCCGCTCGAACCGCAACGGCTCGAGGCGATCGACCGCCTGGGGATGAAGGGCGGTTCCCCTGAAGCCATCCGCTTTTATTTCTTCTCATCGATCTACGCCGTCTATCTCTCCCGATTGTCCGGCCTGGCGAAACCCACCGTGGGCATGGTCTACCACGGGCGCCGGAGACCCGAGCACCAAAGTATCCCCGGGTTCTTCTCGCGCGTCCTGCCCCTGCAGGCGGAGATCGCGGCGGGCGACCGCCTTCCGGACGTGATGCGCAATCTCAGAGACGAAGCATCCACGGCCCGGAAGCATGCCCGCGGTGATGTGGCGAACAGCCGGCGGGAAAGGATCATCCACGCCAGCGCAAACCTGCGCATCCAGCGATTTCCCGACTTCGCCGGAATGCCGGTGGAGGCCGATGCCCTGCATTCCGGCTGGAACGAGTTCAGCCTGGTGCTGAATATCCACAATTTTTCCGATGAGCGCCTGACGGTCGGGCTGGATATCAGCAAGACCCTGCTCGGAGACGAACAGCGGGAGGAGGCCGCCGCCCGCTTTCACCGGCTGGTGGACTTTTACCTGGAGAACCCGGACGCCGGGGTCGCCGCGGGACCGATCCTGTCGAAAGCCGAACGCCGGTCGATCCTGATCGACCGCCAGCCGCCCCGGCGGCCGGTCCCGGAAATCTCGCTGGCCGAACGGTTCGCTGCGATCGCCCGGGAGCAGCCGGATCGCCCGGCGTTCCTCTTCCGGGACCGGACGATGACTTACCGGGCTCTCGACCGCGCCTCCGGCGCCCTGGCCGCCGCCATCCGGGCACAAACCGGCGCCGAAGCCGTGGGGATCTGCCTGGAGCCGGGTCCGGACGTCCCGCTCGCCGTGCTCGCCGTCCTGAAATCCGGCCGCGGCTTTGTCATGGTCCCGCCGGATCTGCCGGAAGTCCGCCGCCGCCTGATGCTGCGCGGCAGCGGCGCAGACCTCGTCATTTCCCACAGCCGCCACCGCTCCCTTTTCGTGGGCCTGGAGGAGAGGCTCCTGTGCGTGGATGAGATCCCGGCAGAAGCCGTCAGCCCGGCTGCCGACGGCCCCGGCGCCCGGCCCTCCATCGACGGCCTGCTGTACGTCGTCTACACCTCCGGGAGCACCGGGCAGCCCAAGGGCGTCCGGGTCCCGCAGCGGCAGCTGCTCAACATGCTGGCCGCCCGGCAGGAAACCTATCCGGCCGCGGCGGACGAGGTCCTGTGCCATAAGACCTATCTCGGGTTCGTCGACTCGACCGTCGAGCTGTTCGAAGGCCTGCTCCAGGGGGTCCCGACCCTGCTGCTCGACGAGGCGACCCTCCAGGACCCGGAGCTGCTGGTCGCCGCGCTGGCGGAGGCCGGCGTGACGCGGGCCCGGTTTGTGCCGGACCATCTCAAGACGCTGGTCGAAACGGTTCCGGACATCGGGGACCGCCTCCCGGCGCTCCGGCTGATCGCCAACACGGCTGCCTCGATCCGGCCCGCCGACCTGGCCCATTTTGTGGAGGCCTTTCCGGGGAGGACGTTCATCAACACCTTCGGGCTATCCGAGCTGCTGAGCGTGGCGGCCGGCGAGATCCGGCCGGAGGATGCCGTGGACGGCCGGCTGCCGATCGGGGCTCCGATCCCGAACCGGCTGATCTATGTCCTGGACCCATGGCTGGAACCGGTCCCACCCGGGGTGCCCGGGGACCTTTACCTGGGTGGGGACGACCTGGCGCTCGGTTTTGTCGATCTACCGGAAGAGGACGGGCGGCGGTTCCTGCCCAACCCGTTCGAACCCGGGGGGCGGCTGTTCCGGACCGGAGACCTGGCCCGCTGGCGCCCGGACGGCCGGCTGGAGCACATCGGCCGCCGGGACCACCAGGTCAAGGTGCGCGGGCAGCGGGTCGAGCTGGCGGAGGTGGAGGGACATCTGGAGGCGGTCGCCGGGGTGCGGCAGGCCGCGGTCGCGGCGGTATCGAAGGACGGGCGGACGGTCCTGGTGGGCTACGTGGTCCTGGAAGCTGGCGCGCCGGACCCGGTCGCGCTGCGAGCGGAGCTGGCCGGTCGGCTCCCGGATTACATGATCCCGCCCCTTTTCGTGACCCTGGAAACGATGCCGCTGACCCGCAGCGGCAAGATCGATCGGGGCGCGCTGCCGGAACCCGATCTCAGCCGCCGCCGGGGACCGGGAGGCGGATCCCAGGGGGAGATGTCTGCGACCGAACGCCGGCTGGGGGCGATCTGGGAGGCGGTTCTTGGGATTGACGGGGTCGGCCGTCATGAGAATTTCTTCCTGCTCGGAGGCGACTCGCTCCTGGCGATCCGGATCCAACACCGGGTCGAGACGGATTTCAAGGTGCGGATCCCGGTGGCGGCATTTATCCAGGCTTCGACGGTGGCGGAGCAGGCCGCCCTGGTGGACGCAGCGGGGGATGCGCCGCTGTTCGGGCGGCGCCTGATCGCGCTGCGGAAAGAGGGCCGGCGGCCGCCGATGTTCCTGGTCCCCCCCGCCGGATCGACCGTACTGGCCTTCCGGCAACTTGCCCACCATTTGAGCCCCGACCAACCGGTGTACGGCCTGCAGCCCTGGGGAACCGATGGAGAGATGCGGCCGCATTACTCGCTGCGCCGGATGGCGTCGGACTACATCCGGGAGATGCGCAAGTTGCACCCGGAAGGGCCGTACCTGTTGGGCGGGATGTGCTTTGGCGGGATCGTCGTATTCGAAATGGCGCGCCAGCTGGCGCGAGGGGGCGAACCGCCGCCGCTGGTCGTGGTCCTGGACACGCTGGTCCCGCCCAACATGCGCATTCGCGAGCGTTTCCTGGGGCTGGGCCGGATGGTCAAGCGGGCGCTGCTGGGCCGGCCGTATGCGCCGAACCAGGTGATGCGGCGTCTGCAGGGCCAGACGGCGTTGGGGGAGATGGCCGCGGAGGAAATGGGAGAAATCGACCGGGTATTCCAGGCCAACGCTTTCGCCCGGTTCCTGTACGGGGGAGTCCACTACCCAGGGCGGCTGGACGTCCTGTTCTCGGCCGCCCGGCCGGGTTACGGCCGGCGGGCGGACTGGCGGTTGGCGGCGGCGGAAGTGGTCGTACACGAGATCCCTGGGGCGCACTCGGTCAACGAGTCGATCCTGAGGGAGCCGAACGTGCAGGCGCTGGCGGAGAAGGTAGAAGAGCTGATCAACGGTTTGGGACACTGACCCCTCGACATCTTCCGTTGTTAATGATATCATAATGATATCATGGAGCCAAAATGGCCGACCTGTTAATTCGCGGCATCCCCGATCACATCCATCTATTGTTGAAAACGCGCGCGGACCACAACGGCCGGAGCATGAATATGGAAGCGCTGGCGCTCCTGGAAGAGGCTTTCAGCGGCTGGCGTGACCTGCCGGATGAGCCCCCCACTCCATTCAAGGGAACGTTTCCGATCGACAACGAATGGCTCCGGCGAGCCATAGAAGAAGGGCGTTCTTGATCGTCGTCGATACAAACGTCGTGTCTTACCTGCTGATCGAGGGGGAAAACACATCGCTCGCGCAGGATATCTACCGGCGAGATAAAATCTGGCTCCTGCCGCCTATTTGGCGACACGAGTTCTTGAACGTGATCTCATCTTATATTCGTTTTGGAGGGATAAGCGAGAAAGTAGGCCGTGAATGTTGGACTCGGGGGATCGCCATGTTCGGCGGGATTGAGCGGGAGACGGATATGCTGAAAGCGCTCGGCCTTTCTGTCAATATGGGCATCAGCGCATACGATGCACAATATGTTGTGCTTGCTCGCGAGATGCAAACGCGGCTGATCACGGAGGATCGGAAACTGCTGGCCGCCTTTCCGGACCTGGCGCAGTCGATGGAAGGATGTTTGAACGCGGCGAACCCCAAAGGTCTTTAAGACCTTTGGGGTTTGATCGCCCGCTCCCGCAACCTCTCGTAATACGGCCGGCACTCCGCCAGCAACGGCTCCAGGTGCGCCGGGAAGGGCTCGGTCTTCGGCCGGTAGGGGGCAAACCCGGTCGAGTGGTGGACGCTTGCATACCAGAATTCGGCCCAGGAACCGTCCTCCAGCCGGGGGCCGGCCTCCCAGCGCAGCATCTCCTGCCGGAAATCGATCCCGATCCGCTCGCAGAGCGCGGCAAGCACCCCGAGTGGGTCCAGCAGGACCTGTTTCGCATCCAGCACCGGCGGGTCCTGCCCCAGCCCTTCCAGGTATTCGAGCAGCTCGGCGTGCGCGGCATAGCCGACGTCGGCCAGCGTCGGCGTCTCGACCACGGCGCCGTAGCTGGGCAGCATCTCGACCGGGTCGCGGGTCAGCAAGACGTTGGCGGTCTCTCCCAGGAAACCCCGGTCCAGCTCAACCAGGTGGTGGGTCATGTGCTTGAAGAACGCCACCGACCTCGGCTGCGGGCCAAGGATCAGGTCCCGGACGACGGCCTCCCCGTCGTTTTCCATTTCCGCGATGACGCGCTCGGCGCCGGGGTGGTACGCCCGCGCCGGTGTCTTCGAGAGATAGTGCGCGTAAAGCGGTTCGTCGTAGACGACGGTGTCCGGGCGCTGGGCGAAGGAATACATCAGGGCCGTCGAGATGTTGCGGGGGCCGGACCAGAGGCAAATACGCGTGGTTGGCTGGTTCGCTGGTTGGCTGGTTGGCTGGTTCATTCGCCTATTCGCCTATTCACTTCCACAGCCCTCACAACCTCCCCTCGATACAGTTCCATCAAGCGGCCTGTCATCTCCCCCTGCACTCCTTCTCCAATCACCCGCCCATCCACCTTGACAACCGGCGTCAGCCCCCCGAACGTCCCGGTGACGAAGGCCTCATCCGCCCCGTAGACGTCGAACAGGGAGAAGTTCTTCTCGAACGCAGGAATCCCTTTCTCCCGACAGACCTTCAGGATCACCCCGCGCGTGATCCCGTTCATGCAGTACTGGCCGGTCGAGGTCCAGACTTCGCCGTTTTTGACCATAAAGAAATTCGTGGCGTTGCAGGTGGCGACGAACCCATGGATATCCAGCATCAGGGCCTCGTCGGCGCCGGCTTCGATCGCCTGGATCAGCGCCTGGACTTCGTGCAGCTTGCTGTGGCAGTTCAGGCGCGGGTCGAGGTAGTCCGGCGAGCCGCGGCGGATGGTGCTGGTGAACAGGGTGATCCCGCGCTCCCGGCTCTCCCGGCTGGCAAGCTTATATTCGGGGATGATGACCAGGTTCGGCCCGCTGATCGTCAGGCGCGGGTCCTGTGAAGGCGTCTTCTTGACCCCGCGGGTGACCATGAACCGCACGTGGACGCCGTCCTCCATCCCGTTGGCCTCCAGCGTGCGCCGGATCTCGGCGACCAGCTCCTCTCGGGACCAGGGTAGTTTCATCCCGATCGCGGCGGCGCCCTGCCGGAGCCGGTCCAGATGTTCGTCCAGGAAGACGAGGACGCCTTCATGCAGCCGCAGCGCCTCCCAGACCCCGTCCCCGATCAGGTAGCCGCTGTCGAAGACGCTGATCTTCGCTTCGTTCCGGGGGTGCAGCTCTCCGTTGACGTAGATCAGGACGTGGTCGTTGCGGGGGTCTTCGAGGGCGTTGTGGGTTCCGTGGACAGGCATACGGAATAGTGTAATCGCAATGCTACAATTTGATGGGTAGAGAGGTTTGCTTCTATGAATACGACCGAATACGATGTCCTTGTGATCGGCTCCGGCGCCGGCGGGCTGGCCGCGGCGGTGCCGCTTGCGCAGGCCGGGCTGAAGGTCCTGGTCTGCGAGCAGCACGAAGTGCCCGGCGGCTGGTCGCACTCGTTTACGCTGGAGGGCTACCGCTTCAGCCCCGGGATCCATTATATCGGCGGCCTGGGGCCGGGCGGCTCGCTGCGCCGGGTTTACGAAGGCCTGGGCGTCTCCCGGGACCTGGCTTTTTGCCGCCTCAACCCCGACGGCTACGACCACATCTTCATCGGCGACGAGCGCTTCGACCTCCCCGCCGGCCGCGACCGCTTCGCCGGGCGGCTCAAACACCGCTTCCCGGCCGAAGCCGCCGGGATCGACTCCTATCTCAAGGCGATCGACGACCTGTATTTCAAGATCACCCATCTCACCCGAGTCTCCGGCGCCGCGGATGCGGCCGCCCTGCCGGGCCGGGCCGCCTCCGTCCTGAAATGGGGGCTCCGCAGCGGGCAGGACCTGATCGACGCCCACGTCTCCGACCCCGTGCTCAAGGCCGTCCTGGCCGGGCAGGCCGGGGACCACGGCCTGCCGCCGGACCAGGTGTCGGCCTTCATCCATGTCGGGGTGGTCCACCACTACCTGGACGGCGGCTACTACCCGCTCGGCGGTGGGTTCGCCATCCCGCGCGCCTTCGTGCGGGCGCTCAAACGGGCCGGCGGGGAGCTGAGGCTGGAAACGGCGGTGGACCGGATCCTGATCGAAGACGGCCGAGCCGTGGGAGCACGGCTCGCGGACGGGTCGGAAGTCCGCGCGGCCCACGTGATCAGCAACGCCGATCCCGGGATCACCTTTGACCGGCTGGTCGGCCGGGAGCACCTGCCCCGCCGGCTGCTCCGTAAATTAGACCGGGTGATCTACTCCACCTCGGCCCTCAGCCTGTTCTTCGCCGTGGACATGGACCTGCTAGCCGCCGGGCTGGATTCGGGCAACTACTGGTTTTACGACCACCCCGACATCAACGCCATCTACAGCGAAGGACAGGCCGGGCACAACCTGATGGCGGACGCACCTTCCGGGATGTTCATGACGGTGACGACCCTGAAGGACCCCTCCAAGATGCACGGTGGGATCCACACCCTGGAGGCCTTCGCCTTCGTCGGTTACGAGGCGTTCCGGGACTGGGCCGGCTCCCCGACCGGCGATCGGCCGGAGGATTACCGTATGCTGAAGGGGCAGCTGGCAGGCAGGATGCTGGCCGCCCTGGACCGCCGGGTCCCCGGTCTGAAAAACAGCCTGGTGTTCTGCGACCTGGCGACGCCGCTGACGAACGAGCACTACATAAACGCCACCCGCGGCAACCTGTACGGGATCGCCAAGAGCCGGTTCCAGGTCGGGCCCGGGGCGTTCCCGATCCGGTCGGCGGTCCCCGGGCTGTTCATGGTCGGCGCCAGCACCATCAGCCATGGGATCGCCGGGGCGACGACCACCGGGCTGGCTGCAGCCGGGAGCATCCTGAACTGCCGGGCGAGCGACCTGCTGCGGCAGGACGGGCCGGAGATCGATATCTATCCCTCGGACGATCCTGGCGGCTGGCCGGAACACCTGCAGCGGCGGATTGCGTGGGGACAGACCCGGAACAGGTCGGCACGCCCTTAGACCCGGAGGTCACCCGCATGTACGAGGCGATGCGGTTCTGCGCCGTGGACGATCCCGTCAGCATCCGAATCGACATTTTTTGCCTGATTCAGAAGAAAGATTAAGCCTTATTTTCACCCTGTAAACAGCTCGCGAAGCCGTACATTCGATGTTATACTGGCATGATCAGGTCGTTCCGAAGGGCCGGATATCACCTTTTCCGACCCGGACAGAACGGCGGACCAACCTGCTTTCTCTTAAAACAGCGTAGGTAAAAGGAGTCAACAATGACGTACAGTCACAAAAACTCAAAGGGTGTAACGTACTACCTGCATGGGCGCATGACGACCCTCAAGGGCGGGCGCCAGCAAAAGATCTATTTCTTTGCGAAAGAACCCAAGGACGGGGCGCTCGATGCCGTCCCGGACGGCTTCATGGTCTCCGAGACCAAGAACGGCCTGCTCGTCCTCAAGAAGGGCTGACCCGGCAATTCCCAACCTGAAGCGGTGCATGGACCATGCACCGCTTTTGTTTTTCCCATGCAGCTCTATTTCCTCCGGCACGCCCAGTCCGAGAGCAATGCCCGCTGGCAGGACGACCCGGACACGTCCTTCCACTTCCCGGACCCCGGCCTGACGACTCTTGGTCAACGCCAGGCGGAGGCCGTTGCCCAGGCCCTGGCGCGCCGCAGCTCGGTCCCGAACGGCAATCCGCACGACCCCGGTAACCGGACCGGTTACGGGATCACCCACATCTACTCCAGCCTGATGCACCGGGCGGTCGAGACCGCAACTGCGATCGGCGATGCGCTCAACCTGCCCATCCACGGCCGGACGGACCTGCACGAATGGGGCGGGATCTACTCGCTGGACGCCGAAAAGGATATCCGGGAAGGGCTCCCCGGAAACGATCGGGCCTTCTTCGAGTCCCGGTTCCCCCGGCTCGAACTCCCGCCCGATTTCAAGGACGACGGCTGGTGGGGCCGGCCGTACGAACCACGAACCGATGTCCCGGCCCGGACCCGCCGGGTCTTCGAAGACCTGATGGGCCGCCACCGCAACGGCGGCGACCGGGTGCTGGTCGTCTCGCACGGGGGCTTCCTGAACTTCCTGCTGGCCGCCGTCGTCAACCTGACCGCCGACCAGGCCCAGGCCAACCTGGACGCCAATTTCTGGTTCGTGCTGAATAATACGGGGCTGACCCGGGTGGATATCGGGCCGATGTTTTGCGGGATCGTGTACCATAATCGAATCGATCATCTGGGGGATGATCTGATCTCATAGAATTGAAAAAATAAAACTGGGGCCGGGGCAAAGCCCCGGCCCCAGTTTTATTTTTTCAATTCTATGAGATCGGCGATGTCTTCCGGCGTCGTGCGGCAGCAGCCGCCGATGATCCGGACGCCGGCGGCCGACCATTCTTGCGCTAGCTCTGCAAATGAAACCTCCGGACCGCCCCCCTCCCACGCCCGGGCGATCGGATCGAACTTTTCCCCCGAATTCGGATAGACCAGGACGGGCTTGCCCGTTTCCCGCTTGATCTCGGCGACCAGGCTGGTGATAAAGCGCGGCGCGGTGCAGTTGATCCCGACTGCAACGACTTGCGACACACCGTCCAGGAACCGGGCGCATCCGGCGACCGGCTCGCCCTGGCTGTTGTGCTTCCCATCCTTTGCGCTGAAGCTGATCCAGGCCGGCATATCCGGGAACTCGGGGAGCAGCCGGGCCAGCGCCCGGGCTTCGATTAGGCAGGGGATGGTCTCACAGGCCAGGATGTCGACGCCGGCCTCGACCAACGCCCGCATCCGCGGCCGGTGAAAATCGACCAGTTCGTCTTCCGAGAGCCCGTATTCCCCGCGGTACTCCGAGCCGTCGGCCAGGTAGGCGCCGTACGGCCCCACCGAGCCGGCGATGAAAGGGTATGCGCGGCCAGGACGGGTCCGGCGGAATTCCCGGGAATTTCCTTCGAAGAGAACCTCGCCGTGCCCCCTCCCCCAGAACTCGTCCCGCGCTTCCCGGGCGATCGACACCGAGCGGGCGATCACCCCGAGCGCCACCGCCTCGGAATATCCCGCCGCGACCAGCCCCGGAACCGTGGCCTGGTAGCTGGCCGTCGTGGCGCAGTCGGCGCCGGCCCGGAAATAGTCCAGGTGGACGGCCCGGATCAAGTCGGGCCGTTCGAGCAGGACCCGGGCGGACCAGAGCGGGTCGTCCAGGACGGCGCCGCGGCGTTCAAGCTCGGTCGCCAGGGCGCCGTCCAGGACGACCCGGCCGTGACCGGCCAGGATCGTGGTGAGGGGGTCTGTCAAGGGGGTAAAGGTCAATCTTCCTCTTCGGATCCGGCCGGCTCCTCCAACCCGGTATCCATCATTGCTGACGCTCGCCCTGGCACTGGACAGGCCAGTCCGGGCGATCTGAGTCCGCCGGGGGCTGAAGCCGCCCGGCGAGCTCCCGCGTCAACCTCCTGCGATCACTGTTTTATAACCCAGCTTTTCCATCACTTCAGCGATCCTCTTCCGGTTGTCCCCCTGGATCTCGATCACACCGTCCTTGACCGCCCCGCCCGCGCCGCAGGCTTTTTTGAGCTTTTTCGCCAGGGCGGTCATATCTTTCTGGTTGAGCTGCAGGTTCTTGATGAGCGAGACGACCTTCCCTCCGCGGCCTTTCGATTCGCGGTGCAGGTAGGCCGTCTGCTGGCCGGGTGGGAGGGACCGGACCTGCCTGCCCGATTTTTCGGGCTTTTTCCCGTCTTCCCACTCTGTGGAGTAAATTGTCGGACGATCGTCTTTCGCCATCATTCCCTTCCCGGCATGAGCCGTTCCATATGCAGGTCAGGCGGCCCGCAGCGCTTGCTCGGATGTCTTGAATTCGGCCAACCCGTTCGCTTTGCTCCCATTACGATCCACCCGTTCCAGCCACCTCTGCTGTTCCACCGCTGAGGTGCATGGCCCGTACGTGAACAAGCGGATCCCTCTCACCGCCGGCTCGTCCCTGAGCTTTCCCAAAACCTGCTCCAGGATCCCGCCCTCGAAAGGCGTGTACAGGAAGAAGACGGTCCCGTCTGCAAAGCTCGCCTCGCGCGCGTCCGCGTTGATGAACGCCACTTCCGGCAGGTTCAGCGCTTGCGCGCATCGAACAGCAAATTCGTAGAAGGCGGGCTCAAATTCCACTCCTATCGCACGAACTCCACTGAGCAGATGCGCCAATATCGCGACTTGCCCCAGGCCGGAACCGATGTCATAGAAAACGTCGTCCGGCTGAAAGCACCCTTTCTCTATCAGCTCCAGGACGATCCTGGCTGGAGTCGGCTGATAGAAAACCATACCCATTTCACGTGCCCTGGTCTCTTCGGGTGCAGTCCCCATCAACAGGACGCCGTTAACCAGGGCGTCAAGATGATCGTAGCCCTCTCCCTCAATTCCCTTCCCTGGAGCGGCCCCGGCATACTCGACGAGCTGTTGTTTTAACGCTGCGCCGGTGTGGTTTCGGGATGCAATGTCGTTTCGCAGCCTTTGAAAGACCCTTTCGTCGACGTCCTCCAGGCTGGTTTTCACCGTCTCCACAAATTGTTTCAAGCGGTCCAGGTCTTCGGTCTGCCCGTCCGCAAGAAGAAGGCTCTCGACCCGATCGAGGACATCGATCTCCAGGAAATCCAGCACATCCGCCCTGGCGCGGAAGTTCTCGTTCTCATGCAAGGCCCTGTCACCCGCGATCGCATCGACGTCTGCTCGAATCTCCCGGATGATGCTTTTCAAGCCGGGCGACCCAACCAATTGAAAAGCTTTTCCGGCTCCCAGCAGTTGATCACGGCCTCGGGCGTGGCCCAACCGCGCCGGGCGGTGGCGACCCCAAAATGCAGTAAATCAAAGTGATCGGGGTGGTGGGCGTCGGTGTTGATGCTGAGCTTGACGCCGAGTTCCATTGCCCTACGGACATACACATCCTTTAAATCCAGCCGGCGCGGGTTGGCGTTGAGCTCGAGGGCGACGTCGTGCTCCTTCGCCGCAGCAAAGACGGCGTCCATGTCCAGGTCGGCCGGGTCGCGGTCGGGGATCTGGCGGCTGGTCGGGTGGCCGATCACGTCGACGTGCGGGTTGCGGATGGCGTTGAGCAGCCGTTCTGTGATCTGCTCGCGGGGCTGGCGCAGGCTGACGTGCAGCGAGGCGACGACGATGTCGAGCGTCGCCAACACGTCGTCCTCGAAATCGAGCGTCCCGTCGGCCCGGATCTCGAGCTCGACGCCCAGCAGCAGCCGGATCTTCTTTCCGAAATCCTTCTGCAAGGCATCCATCTCCTCCCGCTGGCGGAGCAGGTCTTCGGCCCGCACCCCCTGGACGATCCCCAGGCTGTAGCTGTGGTCGGTGATCGCGAGGACCTTGACCCCACGGGCGATCGCCGCCTCGGCCATCTCCCGCATCGTCGCCTGGCCGTCGCTGTAGTTGCTGTGGTTGTGGAGCGAGGAGACGACGTCGCCGATCTCCACCAGCCGCGGCAGCTTCCCTGCCTTTGCCAGGGCAACCTCGCCGCGGTCCTCCCGCATCTCGGGCGGGACCCACTGGAGCCCGAGCTTCTCGTAGACTTCCGCCTCGGTGGCGCAGAGGATCTCCTCCCCGATTTCCGTGTCCGTCAGGGCATGCTCGGAAAGGGAGAGACCCTGGTCGAGCGACAGCTCGCGGACCTTGACGCTGTGGTCCTTCGACCCGGTGGCGTACTGCAGGGCCGTCCCGAAGCGCTCGGGGGGATGGACCCAGACCTGCGCGCGCATCCCGTTCGTGTACTCGACGGAGGACTTGGTCGGTCCTTTCCCGAGCACGCGGGCGACGTTCGGCTGGGTCGTGAAGGCTTCCATGACCGGTCCCGAATCGGCGGCGGCGGCCAGCAGGTCCAGGTCGCCGACCGTCTCCCGCATCCGCCGCAGGCTGCCGGCGGTCTCGACGGCCGTCACCCCGGGCAGACCGCGCAGGAATTCGAGCTGCGCCTGGGCGAAGGGCCAGGCGCGCTCGAGCGGGATCCGGTCGCCCGTTTCCTTGCGCCGCTTGAGCGATGCGATCCCGGCCAGGATCTTGGCTTCGGATTTCTCGCCCATCCCGGGTAGGTCGCGCAGTTTCCCGGTTTGCGCGGCCTCTTCGAGCTGGTCGAGTGTCCGGATGTCGAGTTCGTCGTAGAACAGCTTGATCTTCTTCGGACCGAGATCGGGGACGGGCATCAGGTCGGCCAGGGTGGCCGGGATCTCGGCGGTGAGCTTGTTCAGGAACTCGAGCTCGCCGGTCGTGAGCAGCTCGTCGATCTTCTCGGCGATCGCCTTCCCGACGCCGGGGATCTCGACGAGCGCCGGGATCCCGCCCTCTTCCCAGACGGCGCGGGTTTCGCGGCCGAGGTCGGTCAGGCTTTCGGCGGCCTTGCGGTAGGCGAGGATCTTGTAGATGACCTCGCCTTTGATCTGGAGGAGGTCGGCGATTTTGGAGAAGGTGGCGGCGAGTTCGGTGTTGGTCATTGGGTTTTCCGGTGGTCTGGTTTTCTGGTTTGGACGTGGGGGACTGCAATCCGATGATGGATAAATTAACGACAGATCAGCAATGGAACAGAGGAGTCTGCCACCAACCTCTCCAGCGTCCGCCCAAGGGTCTTCCTCCCAAATCGCCCCCCTCACGGTCCCCCCCGGCGGCCAGCCCCAGCAAATGCGAGCCCTCCTGTGCCGCCAGGTGCAGCGCGTGCGCGACGGCCAGATCTCCCGCAGTCCCGCTTTCCACGAGGACGACGATGTCCGCAAACAGC
>DATKDL010000048.1:0-2825 GCA_035512695.1 Anaerolineales bacterium
CTGTCCCGGAACGTCAACGAATATATGCGAATCGCCGATATTTTCTTTTTCCCGACTCGTCGTGAAGGCCTCCCCAACGTGGTCGCGGAGGCCATGGCGTCGGGTCTGCCGGTCCTGGCTTCCCGCCTGGAAGGGATCACGACCGATTATTTTGAAAATGGCGTTGGACACGGGCTGCTCGTTCCCGGTTTTGACCCCGAGGATTATGCCGAAAGGCTCGCCGCGCTGCTGGAGGATCCGGCCGGCCGTGCAGAACTGGGAGAAAGGGCGCGCGGGCGCGCCGTCTCCGCGTACAGCCAGCGGGTCGTCGTCGATGCCTACCTCCGGCTGTACGAGGAGCTCGCAGCCGGCTAGCCATGTGCGGAATCTGCGGTAAGGTGCTGAACGAAATGGGGACGGCGACATCGCTGGAGAACGTCGCACGCATGAACGACCTGCTGGCCCACCGCGGTCCGGACGACGCCGGGATCTTCTCCTTCGAGACCGGCGCCCTCGGCCACCGGCGCCTCAGCATCATCGACCTGCAAACCGGGGGCCAGCCGATGTTCAACGAGGACGGCCGGATCGCCCTGATCTTCAACGGTGAGATCTACAACTACCGCACCCTGCGCGAAGACCTGGCGCGCCGGGGCCACCACTTCCGCACCGACTCGGACACGGAGGCCATCGTCCACCTCTACGAAGAAACCGGCCTCGATTTCGCCCGGTCGTTGCGGGGTATGTTCGCCCTAGCGCTGTGGGACGGCGCCCGGGAACGGCTCGTCCTGGCCCGGGACCGGGTGGGCAAGAAGCCGCTCTTCTACGCCGACGCCCGGGACGGCTTTATCTTCGCCTCCGAGCTCAAAGCCCTGCTCGCCGATCCGGGCTGGGACCGGGAGATCGACCCGGAAGCGATCGCCCTGTATTTTGAACTGGGCTACATCCCTGCGCCGCATTCGGCTTTCAAACACGTCCGCAAACTCCCGCCGGGGAGCCTGCTCGTGCTGGAAGACGGCGCGGTCCGGATCGACCGCTATTGGGAGATCCCGACCGCCCCCAAGTGGGATTACCGGGACCAGGGCGAGCTTGTGGACGATCTGCACGAACGGCTGCGCGAGGCGGTCCGGATCCGGCTGATGAGCGACGTCCCGCTGGGGGCGTTCCTGAGCGGCGGGATCGACTCGAGCCTGGTCGTGGCGCTGATGGCCGAGATGTCCTCCGAGCCGGTGCGAACCTTTGCGATCGGTTTCGGCGAAGAAGCAGTGAACGAACTGCCGCACGCCCGCCGGGTCGCCGAGATCTTCGGGACCGACCACACGGAGTTCACCGTCACGCCCGATGCAGCCGGCCTGCTCCCGCAGCTGGCCTGGCATCTCGACGAACCTTTCTCGGATGCCTCCGCCCTGCCGACGTACCACGTGGCCCGCGCGGCGCGGGAGCATGTCACGGTCGCGCTCAACGGCGACGGCGGCGACGAGCTTTTCGGCGGCTACTACCGGCTGCGCAGCGAATACCTGGCAGAGCGCCTGGCGCGCATCCCGCGCCCGTTTCGGTCGCTCCTGAACAGCGCCCTGGCCGTCGGATCGGGCGGAGCAGGGCGATCGGGACCGGCGCGTGTTCGCCGGCTGGTCGCGCAGTCGCTGATCGATTTCCCCGAGCGCTATGCGGCCAACCATACCGAGTTCACGGCAGACCAGCGCCGGGAACTGGTCCACCCGGACCTGCGCGCCCGGCTGCCCGGCGGAACGTTGAACGAAAGCTTCCTGGTCGGAAAACTTTCCCTCCGGCCGGACCTTCCACCGATGGATCGGGCGTTCCTGGTCGAGATGGACTTTTATTTGTCCGAACGTTTGCTCGTCAAGGCCGACCGGATGGCGATGGCCAACGGCCTGGAGGCCCGTTCGCCGCTGCTGGACCAGGAATTGATCTTGTGGGCCGCCCGGCTGCCGGTTTCCTGGAAGCTGAAAGGGACCCGGACGAAGCACATTTTGCGGGAGCTGGCCGCCCGGTACCTGCCTGGCGACCTGGTGTCCCGCCCCAAGCAGGGTTTCAGCGTCCCGTCGGATGACTGGTTCCGCGGCGGGCTGCGGGAATTTGCGGCCGATCTGCTGTTGTCGCCGCGTGCCGCGGAGAGCGGTTTTGTGTCCCAGCCGTTCGTGAAGCGTCTGTACGAAGAACACCAGGCCGGCGCGAGGCACGGCAAGCGCTTGTGGTCGCTCGTCATGCTGGAGCTGTGGCGCCGGCAGTTCGTCGAGCGGGTGGATGCCCCGGTGAGGAAGTCGGAGACAGGGTGAAGGCATTGCGGCGATGAGAGTCGGCTTGTTCCTCTCCGGGATGTGGGGCGGGGGAGTGCAGCGCGCCTTTATCAAGCTGGCCCAGGGACTGCTCGATAAGGGCGTTGAGGTCGACCTCGTCCTGGTCCGGGCGGATGGGCCTTTTCTGTCGGAGGTCCCGCCGGGCGTTCGTCTGTTCGATCTCCAGGCCGGCCGCGCCCTTTGGGCCCCGTTCGGCCTGGTCAGATACCTGAGACGCGAGGCGCCCGACGTCCTGCTTTCGGGCCTCAACTATATCAACCTCGTCGCGATCTCCGCCGGGATGATCGCCGGCGGCCGGACCCGCATCTTCGTCAGCGAACGCAACACCTTTTCGGCTTCCCGGAAAGGGCTCGACCGGTGGGTGCTGACAGCCCTGATCCGGGCGCTCTACCGCCGGGCCGATGGGATCCTGGCCGTGTCTCACGGCGTTGCGGAAGATCTGGCGCTTTCGACCGGGCTGCCGCGCAGCCGGATCGAAGTGATCTATAATCCGATCGTGACCCCGGACCTGGATCTGAGGGCCAGCGCCCC
>DATKDL010000049.1:0-15950 GCA_035512695.1 Anaerolineales bacterium
TGATTGGAGAGGCGAACATGATCCGAACCTGGCAGCTGCAAGAGGCGAAGAACAAATTCAGCCAAGTGGTGGATGAGGCGGTGCGCGATGGGCCGCAGATCATCACGAAGCACGGCGTCGAGACGGTCGTGGTGATTTCGATTGAGGACTATCGTCGTCGTTACGCCGGGAGGCAGAAGCTGACGCGATTTCTGCGGGAGTCACCTTTGGCCGAATACAAGCTGGATCTGACCCGCGATACCAGCCTCCCCAGGGACGGAGCGGTATCCTGATGTATTTGCTGGATACCTGCGTGATCTCCGACCTGGTGTCGAAGAACCCGACACCGAGCGTCGTGGCCTGGGTCGACTCGATCGACGAGGAGCGCCTCTACTTGAGCGTCCTGACGATCGGGGAGATCAAAAAGGGAATCGACCGGTTGCCGGTCTCCTCTCGCCGCCGTGAGCTGGAGGACTGGCTGGAGGGGGAGCTCTCGGACCGGTTCAGAGGCCGATTGGTTCCGATCGATGTGGACGTTATGCTGGCCTGGGGTGCGCTCACGGCCGGGCTCGAACGCGCCGGAAAAAGGATGCCGGCGATCGATTCGATCATCGCTGCCGTTGCAACCCGGCATGCGTTGCAATTGGTGACGCGAAACGTGAAAGATTTTGAGGATGCCGGGATCGAAATCATCGATCCCTGGAAGCCGGAGCCGAAGCGCGGTCGGCTCAAACCACGGAACAAAGAATGAATCGAAAAAACATCGCTTCCGGCACCCCCTGGGAAAAAGCCTACGGCTACTCCCGCGCGGTGCGCATAGGCAATTCCATCGAGGTCGCCGGGACGGTGGCCTCGGACGAGACCGGCGCCGCCCACGGTGAGACGGTTTACGAGCAGACCCGCTACATCCTGGCCAAGATCGAACGGGCGCTGATCGAAGCCGGCGGGTCGCTTTCGGACGTCGTCCGGACGCGCTGGTACCTGACCGACATCTCCAAGCTGGACGAGGCCGGCCGCGCCCACGGGGAGGTCTTTGGCGAGATCCGGCCGGTCTCGACGGCGGTCGAGGTCTCCGGGCTGGCAGGGGAGGGGTTCCTGATCGAGATCGAGGCGCGGGCGATGTTATCCGGTTGACCCGTCTCGCCGAAGTCGCCGCGCTCTTCCTCTTCCTCCGCCTCGGCCTGACTGCCTTTGGCGGCCGGGCCGTGCTGGCCGTTGGAAAGGCCGCCGTCCCGTTCAGCCTGCTCCGGCTGGCGCTGACCTTCCTCAAGATCGGCTCGGTCCTATACGGCAGCGGCTACGTCCTGCTGGCCTTCCTGCGGTCCGATTTCGTCGTCGATCCGACGACGGCCCTGCTCGGCCTGGCCTCCGCCGTCCTCCTGTTCCGGTACCGGGTCAACTCGACCTGGCTGATCGCCGGCGGTGCGGCGGTCGGTTTGCTGTCCACCTTATAATCCCCCGACTTGCACAATTCACTTTGGGATTCACGTCCCGCCGCCATCCTGCTGGCCCTGTTCGTCGTCTTCCTGTGGGCGACGTCCTGGGTTTTGATCAAGATCGGTCTCGAGGATATCCCGCCGCTGACCTTTGCCGGTCTGCGGTACACGCTCGCAACCCTGGTCCTGCTGCCGTTTTTTCTGTTCAAGAACGGAGGCCTCTCCCTCAACGGATTGACCCGCCGCGCGGCCGGCAAACTGATGGCCCTGGGTCTGCTGCTTTACGGGGTCACCCAGGGGGCCCAGTTCCTGGCGCTTTCCTATTTGCCGGCCGTGACGGTCAACCTGCTGTGGAGCTTCAGCCCGGTCTGGGTGGCGCTGCTCGGTTTGCGCTTTCTGGACGAGCGAACGACGCGATTTCAATGGTTGGGGATCTTTATCGCGCTGGCCGGCGCCGGGATCTATTTCACCCCGGCCGCTTTCCCGGCCGGTTTCGGTTTCGGGTTTACCGCCGCCATGATCGGGATCCTGTCCAACGCCATCGCGGCCGTGATCGGGCGCGAGATCAACCGGGCGCGCGACCGGAGCCCGCTGCAGGTCACCGTGATCAGCATGGGGACCGGATCGATCGTCCTGCTGGCGGTCGGGATCGCGGTCCAGGGATTGCCCGAGATCGATCTCAAGGGTTGGGCGATCATCTCGTGGCTGGCCGTGGTGAACACGGCCTTCGCCTTTACCCTCTGGAACTTCACCCTGCGTTCGCTCACAGCGACGGAATCATCCGTGATCAACGGGATGATGCTGGTCTTTATCCCGGTATTGGCCGTCCTTTTCCTGGACGAGCGGATCGGTGCGAAGGAGCTGGCCGGGTTGATCGCCGCCGGGCTGGGGACGCTGCTGGTCCAGGTGCGGAGGAAGCAGCAATAAAAAAATGGATGTGGCCGGGGGGCAAAGCCCCCCGGCCACATCCATTTTTTCAACTTTTCCTGAGCCTCGTGTTATAATCCCCACAACAAAACACAGGACTCACACGGAGATCAGTAACCTCCACCCAGAGAACTGCCGGCTGGTGCGAGGCAGCAAGCGAGGCGAATCCACTCCGTTGCAGCGACCCGCCAGCGAGCGATGCTCGCCCGGGTCGCCGCCGTCCGCTTCCGGAGGATGTCGCTCGCAAGCGAGCACATGTAAGGGAGCCGGGTACGCCCGATACCGCGTCACTCAGAGGCCGTTCCAATACGGTAAATGCAGGTGGCACCACGAGCACCCCCTTCGTCCTGCTGGAGAGGGGGGATTTTTATTAAGTTGCGCCGCTGTGAAAAAATCGATAATCGAAGTCCGGCCGGGGGCGAACCCCTCGGCCGGATTTCGATTATCAAAATTTTTCAGGCGGGGCAGCTTCAAAGAGAGGTGCGCCATGCTCGATATCAACTTGTTCCGCGAAGAACCCGACCTTATCCGTAAAGCCCTGCGGCTCCGGGGGCTGGATCCGGGCCCGGTCGACGATGTCGTCCGGCTCGACGAACGGCGCCGGGAGATCATCCAGAAAACCGAAGCGCTCAAAGCCGAACGCAACACGGTCTCGAAGGAGATCGGCCGGATGGATGACCCGGCCGAACGCACGGCGAAGATCGAGGCCATGCGGGAGGTCGGCGACCGGATCGACGCCCTCGACAGCGATCTGCGCGAAATCGAAGCCGCCCTGCAGGACCTGATGGCGACCCTGCCCAACCTGCCCGACCCGGCCGTCCCGGTCGGGGCCGACGAGACCGAGAACGTCGTCATCCGGACCGAGGGGCAGCTGCCCGAATTCGATTTCACGCCGAAACCGCACTGGGATCTCGGCCCGGAACTCGGTCTGATCGACTTCGAACGCGGGGCGAAACTCGCAGGCTCGCGTTTCTACGTCCTGAACGGCGCCGCCGCCCGGCTGCAGCGCGCCCTGATCGCCTTCATGCTCGACCTGCACATCAAGCAGGGCTACCAGGAGCGATACCTGCCGTTCATGGTCAAGACCGAGACCGTCTACGGGGCCGGCCAGCTCCCAAAGTTCGCCGACAACCTCTACCGGGACCACGAAGAGGACTTCTACATGGTCCCGACCGCCGAGGTCCCGCTGACCGGGCTGCATATGGGGGAGATTTTGGAGGAGGCCGACCTGCCGCGCAAATACACGGCCTACACCCCCTGCTTCCGCCGCGAGAAGATGAGCGCCGGGCGGGACGTGCGCGGGATCAAGCGGGGGCACCAGTTCGACAAGGTCGAGATGTACGTCTATACCAGACCCGAGGATTCGCCCGCCGCGCTGGACCGGATGGTCGCCGACGCCGAGGAGACGTGCCTGCTGCTCGGTTTCCCTTACCGGATCCACCAGCTTTGCACGGGAGATCTCGGGTTCGGGGCGCGGATCACCTACGATATCGAGGTCTGGGCGGCCGGGAGCGAGGAGTGGCTGGAGGTCTCTTCGATTTCGAACGTGGGCGATTTCCAGGCTCGCCGGGCCGGGATCCGCTACCGGCGCGCAGACGGCGGCCGGACCGCCTTCCCGCACACCCTGAACGGTTCGGGTCTAGGCCTGCCGCGCACCCTGATCGCCGTGCTGGAAAACTACCAGCAGGCGGATGGGTCGGTCGTCGTCCCCGATGTTCTGCGGCCGTGGATGGGCGGGATCGAAGTCATCCGCGGGGCGTGAGGGATGGATCGGAGCGGGACAATCGATCATCGAGACGGTGCGAAGCCCCGTCTCGATGATCGATTGTGCCCTGAAATTTCAGTCAGACGGAGGAGAGGATTTTGGACGACCTGAATAACTTCCTCGAATATTTCGGTAAATCGCTGACCCTCATCACGATGCTCGTCTCGCTGGCCGGGCTGATCATCCCGATCTTTCCGGGCACGATCATCATCTGGGCCGTGGCGCTGCTCTACGGGATCGTGACCGGTTTCGACACGCTCGGGATCGTCATCCTCGTCGTGATCACGGTCCTGATGATTCTGAGTACGCTGGCGGACAATGTGATGATGGGGGCAAAAGCCCGGGAGCACGGGGCTTCCTGGGGAGGCATCCTGCTGGCCCTGGGAGGTGGGGTCGTGTTCACCTTCATTTTTCCCCCGGTCGGCGGTCTGATCGCCGCACCGCTGATCCTGTTCCTGGTCGAATACCGCCGCCAGGGCGACCATGAGAAAGCCCTTCAAACCGTCAAAGCCATGGCGATCGGCTGGGGCTGGGCCTTCGTGATCCGGTTCGGTTTGGGGGCGGTGATGATCGGGCTGTGGGCGGTTTGGGCGCTGTCGAATTAAGTGACAGGTGCCAGGTTCCAGGTGCCATGTGTGTGCAGCCGATCAACCCGGATCGAAGAACGTCATTCCGATCCCCAGCCGTTCCAGCCCCACCTCCGCCCAATACTCCACCAGCGGTGAATCGCCGTCCTGGACGGCTCGGAAGAAGACCGGGATGGTGCGCGCGTCCTTGATCTCGGCCAGGGCGCGTGCGGCCGCGGCCCGGGCGAGCTGCGGCCCGGTCTCCAGGACTTCGATCAGGGCGGGGACGGCTTCCGCGCCGATGGCGGAAAGGGCGGTCCCGGCCAGGCGGGTCAGCAGGACGTCGCCCGACTCGAGGCAGCCGGTGAGGTGAGGGATCAGGGCGGGGGCGGGCTGGGCGATCAGGGCGCGGGCCGCGCACTGCCGGACGTCCGAGGACGGGTCCTGCAAGGCCCGGCTAAGGTGCGGGTGTACATCGGGATCGGCGATCTCCCCCAGGGTGCGGACGGCCCACCAGCGGTCGTCTGAGTTCGGGCTCTCAAGCAGGGCGGCGAGCCCTGGCAGGGCAGCAGCTCCGTGCGCGCCGATCCGGAGGGCGGCCCGTTCAGCCCGCTCGTCGTCCCCGCTCACGAGTTCTGCAAATAAGATGTCCACGATCCTGTGTTACCCCGTAGGGGAGGTCCTTGTGGCCGCCCAATGCCCTTGTGGCCGCCCGATGCCCTTGTGGCCGCCCGGTGTCCTTGTGACCGCCCGATGCCCCGATCAATCCTCCGGCGGTGGGACGGGCAGCTGGTCGACCGCCGTGTCCTTCCATTTCTCACCTTCGTCGATCAGCATGATCGGGATGCCGTCCTTGATCGGGTATTTGTAGCCCGAGTCGGCGCTGACCAGCCAGCAGCCGTGGACGAGTTCCAGGCGCCCGGGGTCGTCACCGCGGTCGGAGTAGTGGACGGCGATGGGGCAGCGCAGGATCTCGAGCAGGTCGGGGTGGATGGGGGACTCGGCAGGGTCAGGCATGGGATCTCCAGTAGGTCGTTTAGGGTCATTATAACGAATTACTTCACAAGGGTATAATCCCGATCGGCTAATTTTCCGCCCGGATGCGGCCCCGCCGAAATCATTCTCCCAAATCCGAGGCCATCGCCGCGCATCAATTCGCTCGAAATGAGCTTTCATGTCCCTTCTCGCTAAACGTCCTTGTGCACTCCTGGGATTCATCCTGCTGTTCGCTCCCGCCTGTACCGCTCGATCAGGCGACCGACCGGTCACTTTCATGGTCTCCGGCGAACCGCAAGAACTCGCTGCATACCAGGCGCTCATCGACGCATTCGCCGTCGAGCATCCGGAAAATCCGGTCAACCTGCTCTACGTCGCCAGCCAGGCTGAGTACCGGGAGCGGCTCGCGACCATGTTTTCCGGAAACCAGCCCCCGGATATCTTCCTCTACAACTATCGCCGCCTCGGCACCTACGCTGCTGACGGCGCCATCCATCCCGTGGACGGCCTGCTCGATACCAGCGACGTCCTCCGCAGGGACGACTTTTATCCGATCGCCCTCGAGGCGTTTACTTACCAGGGCGTTCTGCAATGTATTCCACAGAATATCAGCAGCCCGGCGATTTTCTACAACCAGGCCCTGTTCGATGCTGCCGGACTGCCGTTTCCGGAGCCCGGCTGGACCCTCGACGACTTCATCGCGACCGCCACCGCCCTCACGCACGACCTGGACGGCGACGGCCGGATCGATCAATGGGGCTTCGGCACCGAGATCGAGACGATCCGGCTGGCTCCGTTCATCTGGGCGACCGGCGGAGATTTTTTCGACGACCCGCAGGATCCCACCGCCCTGGCCCTGTCCGGCCCCAAGGCACGCGCGGCGATCGAATGGTTCATCGCGCTGCGCCAGGTCCACGGCGTGGCGCCGGACCTGGTCTCCGAAACGGCCCAGTCCAGCCAGGACCAGTTTTTAAACGGCTCCGTCGCCATGTTCATGGACAGCCGGGTGGCCGTCCCCGCCCTGCGGACGATCACGGCCTTTGAATGGGATGCCGCCCCCCTGCCCCTCGGTGACGCCTTCGCCAGCGTGCTTCACAGCGACGGCTTCTGCATGTCCGCGCGCGCCGCGGCGGAGGAGGCCTATCGCAGCCGGGCCTGGGCCTTTATCGAATACGCCCTCTCCGAGACCGGTCAGACCATCCTGGCCGGTACCGGGCGGACCGTCCCCTCGATGATCCGCGTGGCCGAATCGCCCGCGTACCTGGAAAGCGCTCCGCCGGCCGCCAACCGCGTCTGGCTGGACGCCGCCGAAAATATGCGCGCCCTGCCCATGCTCCCGGGCTGGAACACATTCGAAGAGCTGTTCTCAAAAGACCTGCAGCGCGCCTTCTATGGGGATACCGACCTCGACCAGCTGCTCGCGACCGCCCTCAAACTGGCAGAGCCATTGCTAAGACGATAACGTGCGAGGTGCAAAGTGCAAAGCGCAACGTATTATCCAGTTTTTTCGTTGCACTTTGCACTTTGCACCTCGCACGTTATCGTCGTTCACCACGCATCCTTATCATCATCCGGTATATCCGTCCCCGGACCATATTCATAAACGGCGCGCCAGGGCTGGTAGCGGGTGACGATGACGTCTTCGTGGATAACCTGGCCTTCCCGGGTTACGGTGCGGACCACGGTCACGTTGGCGCCGTCGACGGCCCAATCGACCTGCTTGATCTCACCCTTGTCCAGGTCAGGGTTTTCCTCGTAGTGCGGTTTGGGCGGATCGACCCGGTCTTGCAGACCGGTCGTCGTCCACTCCACCGTGCGGCCGTCCGAGGTCGAATAGAATTTCCAGGTGAGGCTGGAGTTGGTGACGTAGGTCTCCATCAGCAGCCAGTGGGGCGTGTCGTTGGTGAACTTGAAATCGACCAGCGGGACGAATACGGTCGCATCCAGCCCGGCCAGGTTGGTGTTGATCGATCCGTTGGAGGCCTGTTCGTAATAAACCACCCGGTAGGCGTGTGAATAGCGCTCATCGATCTGGAAACCGCCGAAAAAGACGGCCCGGAACAGGGTCGTCGAGACCTGGCAGACTCCTCCGCCGACCCCTTGGATCGTCCGATCGCCGAAGATGATCAGGGCCTCGGCGTAACCGGTGTCCAGGCTGATGTCGCCCAGGACGGCGGCCATCGAGAAGGTCCCCCCGGGCGGCACGAGGATCCCGTGGAAACGGCTCGAGGCGGTCCGGATGTTATGCAGTCGGGATGCGGATGAACCATAGAAATAGGTCGTCTGCGAGCTGACCAGTTCGGTGATCCCCAGGTCTTCCGCGGTGGAGTCGCTGGTGACCGCCGGCAGCAGGTAATCAAAAACCAGGTCGATGCGGTGTTCGCCCAGGGCCAGCTGCTGGTTGATGCGCTCGGCCGTGGCCTGTACCAGCAGTTCGCGGCCGGTCGTGCTGGGCTCGAGCAGATCGAGTTCGCGCGTGTCGTCGTTGAAGATAAAGCGCGCGTTCACGGGTGAAACTCCCAACCCGGGAGCGATCCCGGTCAGGAAAGGGACGAGCTCGGAAGTCCGGATCCCAACCTGGTATACCTCTTTGCCTTCCTCGTCGATCACACGTTCGATCGAGAGCATGCCGGCGAGCGCATCCGGTTCGATGACCCATTCGACCGGAGTCTCCGGGTTCGAATCCGGGTCTCGGATGACCAGGGGTTCGCTCAGGATCTCGCGGGCGATCTCGGCTTGCAGGGTGGCGTCAAAAATGACCGGAGGGCTTTCGTTCACCTGCAGGACGATCAGGCCGTCCTTCAAACTGCGCAGCAGGTCCGGCAGTGCGGCGAGCGCCGCCGGGACATCCATTTCACGGCCGATCTGCCCGGAATGGAGGACGACCTCCAGCCCGTTAAGACCCAGGGAGGCTTCGACCGTCGGGACCCGGATGGTGTTCGCCAGCTGCTGCAGATAGCCGCGTGCGACGCGTTCGTCGAAGATGAAGTGCGCCGCCAGGTCGACCGGTTCCGGTCGGAACTGGGAGGTGAGCGCAAACAGCGGGTCAATCGACCGCCCGATCTCGAGCGCTCCGGTGGTGCTCGATGCCGCATCCAGCACGAAACCGAGTTCAAATGGTGTGGCGACCCAAACCGTGGGCCCGTCCTGGAATGCAATCCGCCCGGTCTGCGGATAAGTCAGCGCGGCGCGCAGCTTCTCGGCGACCTCGCGCTCGGTCAGTCCGGTGACATCCACGCCGGCGACAGAGACTCCCGGGTAGACCCGGTCGTCATAACTATAGCGGTGGCTGGCCGTCAGCGAACCTGCGGTCAACAAGAAGATGCCGATACCGCCCAGGGAGGAGAAGAGGATACGAGAGAGGATGTTCATAGGCAATTGTTAAAAACCTGACGCCGGCGGGCTCCGGAAAGTTCCCGCCTCGGATGGTTTAAGTATAATATAATTTACTAGAAAAACCTCATAAATAATAGGTTAAGGAGGAATTATGACGGAAGAAAATACCACCGACCCGATCAAAGACGCCCTGCGGATGATCCCGTACGGCTTTTATTCGATCACGACCTCCGACGGGGAAGGCGAGGTCAACATCATGGTCGCCAACTGGCTGAGCCAGGTTTCGTTCACCCCCCGGCTGGTCGCCCTGGGGCTCCAGAAGACTTCGTACTCCCATGGGCTGGTGGAGAAGGGCCGCGTCTTCGCCGTCAACCTGTTCCGGAAGGAGGACGACCGGATCATCAAACGGTTCACCAAGAGCAGGGAGCGCAACCCGGACAAGGTGAGCGAAGCGGAGTTCACGCTCAGCCCGACGGTCGGCTGCCCCGTGATCGCCGGGGCTGCAGCTGTCCTGGAGGTGAAAGTGAGGGAGATCGTGGACGCCGGCGGCGACCACGATGTTGTGATCGGCGAGGTCGTCAACGCCGAGGTCTTCAAACCGGGCGACTGCGCCGAGACCTTGACGCTGATGGACCTGGGTTGGAGTTACGCCGGGTAGGGGCGCCGGAAAAATCGATCCAACACGAGCGCCCCGCCGTGCCCTCCTACCCGTCCTCCGGTCCGGACACACCGGGCTGTTCGACCTCGATCACATCTCCGTGGACGTTGATCCGGACCTTGAAACCGAGCATCCCCATGAAGGCCCGCTGGTCCTCCGGAAGCCCCATCTCCAGCAGGCGGTCGAAATGCTGGTCCAGGTTCTTCATCTGCTGGCTGATGCTCGCCATGGTGAAGATGTCCTCCTGGCCGAGCATTTTAGCGGCCTGCTCGGAGATGGTATCTTCACTGCCCTGGATCAGGTCTTGGAAGGTTTCGAGCACCTTCCGGTCGACGTGAGCTGCGTCGATGTGGCGCCGGAAGCCGTCATCGTCGATCACATAGCACGGGTCGTCTCCGACATAAGCCACGTCCACAGGCCGGTCAAATTCGTCGATGATCAGACCCTCGAACAGCGCTTTCCGCACCGGTTCACTCCTGGCGCCCTTCGACCACGGCGAGCAGGATCCCTGCCGCCAAACCCAGTCGGCGATCCAGCCCGCCGGAAATATCCATGCTGAAATCCAGGTCCATTTCGTAGCGAAACGGGTTGAACCGCTGCTTCAGGTCGGCAGCACGCCGGCCTCCGATCAGTACATCGTAGTTCTGCGGGATAAGGCTGGATAGGAGCCGGCGCAGCAGCGCCAGCTGGAGACTGTCTTCGGTGAGGACCCCAATCAAAGCATCCCGGGGGTCGAGCAGCTCCCACTCATCCCGGAGCATCGACCGGAGCCCCTTCCGGCGCAGCACGCCGACCTTCTCGCCGGCGGCCACGTCGATCACGTCGTAGGCGGCCGAGAAATCGATCACGCTCCGCGCCCGGATGGTCAGGACCTCCGCGGATTTGCTCTCGTCGGCGTACACGCGGATGTCCTCCTTCAGCTTGAACATACGCTGTTCGGAAAACAGGACGAGACGTTTGGAAGGATCGTAAATCCGAACCTTACCGGTCAGCGCGATCGCCTGGCGCTTGAGGCTGTAGCGGTTGTGAGAATAAGCAGGGTTCATTTCAGTGATGGATGTTGACGACGGTCCCGACGACGGAGAAATTGAAGATCCAGCCGGAATCGTCGATGGTCATGTTGACGCAGCCGTGGCTCATCGGGGTGCCGAAATTGTTGTGCCAGTAGGTGCCGTGGATCCCGTAGCCCTGGTAGAAGTACATGACGTAGGGCACGTTGGCGAGATAGTAGCCCGGTCCGGACATATCGGCGTAAGTGTATTTGACGTAGACTTTGTAGGTCCCGGTGACCGTCGGCGTCTGCCAGGTGCCGGTCGAAACCACGAAACTGCGGACCAGTGTGTCCCCGGTGTAGGCGAAGAGCATCTGGCGGGTCAGGTCGATGTCGACCCAGTTTTCATTTGCCCCGACACCCGATGGCCGCACGGCGCTCGGGACCGGCGTGTTCGTCGGCGCCGGGGTGTTGGTCGGGAGCGGCGTATTCGTCGCGGTTGGAGTGGGTGTATCCGTCGGGGTTGGCGTCGGGGTGTTGGTGGGCAGCGGCGTGAGCGAGGGCAGCGGTGTGACGCTCGGCGCCGGGGTCTCACTCGGCGCCGCTGTGGCAGTCTGGAGGGGTACGGCGGTTTCGCCGGACCCTTCCGAGGCGCCCCCCGCGCCGGCAACGATCGGGGAAGGCTGCAGCAGCCCGTTGATCGAAACCGCCGCGAACCGGGGGGCGGCCAGTGCCTGTGCCAGGAGCGGAGAGGCAAACCACCCGAGGACGATCAGGACGGCAAACACGGCCGCGCCGATCCAGGGCAGCAGGGCGGAGCGGCGGCGGAGATGGTCTTCCGGTCTTGGCGCCGTGACGGCCAGCGGTTTGCGAGCGGCCGGTTGCGGAACGGGTCGCCCCTGGGCGCGCAGCCGCCGGATCGCCCAATGCATCCCTTTCCGAGCGCGCGGGCTGGTAGGATCGATCGCCAGAGCGGTTTCCAGGTAACGGACACTGGCTTCCGGCGCAGCGACCGAGGCCAGGATCAGCCAGGCTTCTTCCCGATCGGGTCGCAGCGCGGCAGCCTGCTGTGCCCACCGCCGGGCGCTTAGCTTGTGCCCACCACGCAGCGCTTGATAAGCCTGCCGCAGGGCGTAATCGTATGCCGGTTTGGTCGTCGTCATGATACCATCACTCCTGGCCGTTCACTCCCCGTCCGCGGAAGCAGACGAGTTGATGTCCTCGTTCCGAATGAAACACAGGATCCCATCCGTGATGCCCTGCGCAATCTGGTCCGGGTGGCGGGTCAGCAGCTGGCGGTCCAGGTTCATGAATCCGATTTCAATGATGACCGCCGGGGTCTCGTGGTGGATCTCGTCAAAGGCATGGTAGCTGGTCATATCGACCGTGATGCTGTTGCCGTGATAGGTCAGGCCGGTGAGATCGGCGTAGCGGTTGCGCAGGCAGGCTGAGAGCCGGTCGGACCGGCTCTGGTCGGCCGAACCGATCGCCGAAGCGACTTTGAAACCGGTCGCCTGGTCGTTGACGTAATCGCAGGAATCGGCGTGGATGCTGACCAGGGCCAACGACCGGTACCCGGCGAGCCGAACATCGAATTCCTTGAGCAGGTCGACGTCGAAACCTTCGGCGACGAGCCTGTCCCGGACGATGGTGGCGACGGTCAGGTTGATCTCCACTTCCGTGAGTTCGTCCGCACAGACGGCGCCGGGATCGTTGCCCCAGTGGCCTGCGACAATCCCGATGACGGGGCGCGGCCGCGGGGTTGGGGTCGGGAATTCATTCGGCTGAGCCGGAACGAAGGCCTCCTGCCCGCCGGTGGTGAAGACCTCTGCCAACCCGGTCGCAAGGATGCTGGCGGGCGTGAGCGAGGTGAAGAGAGTCGCCACCACGGCGCCCGCCAGCAAAATCGTGAGGATCTGGTCGAAAAAGTTGGTCCGGCCGGGTTCGGATGGCGGATTCATGAGCTTATACTACACTAGAATTCGTTAAGATGACAAGTGACTGAGCAAAGAAAACGGGAACCAACTCTCCCGAGAGGAGCCTCAATGACCCTACCCCCGAATACCCTCCGCCAGGCCATGCGCCGCTGGACGACCGGCGTCGCTGTCGCCACGGCCGCGCAGGATCACGTCCGGCACGGGATGACCGTCAATTCGTTCACCTCGCTCTCGCTCGATCCACCCTACGTGATGGTCTCGCTTGAGAACCACACCCGCACGTACGAGATCGTCCTGGTTTCCCAGGCGTTCGGGGTTACCATCCTTTCGGCGGACCAGCAGGACATTTCCGACCGCTTTGCCAACCCGAATATGGAGCTCGGTTATCGCTTCGAAGGTCTCGAGACGTTCTCGCTGACCACCGGTTCCCCGTTTATCAAAGGCGGCCTGGCCTTTTTCGACTGCCGGGTGGTGACCACCCTCGTCGCCGGCACACAAACCGTTTTCGTCGGGGAAGTCGTATCCGCCAAAGAAGGCGACGACCGCCCGCCGCTGGTGTATTACGACCAGGGGTACAGGAGGATGAGGGAATAGGGGAGAAGGCGAATGGGCGAATGGGCGAATATCCGAAGGACCCACCCGTCCATTCGCCCATTCGCTCTTTCGCCCATTCGCCTTTTCGCCCATTCGCCTTCTCCCCTATTCCCCTACTCGCCCATTCCGCGTCGCCCACGCCCTTTCACCACCGTCGGCTCGGGCGATTCGACCACGACGGTCTCCCCGTCCGGGAAGGTGACTTCGGTCGCATCGAGCCTGCGGCGAATTTCCAGGCCGCGGAACCGGATGACGACGGGCCAGGGGAATGGGTTGCGGCCCGCCAGGCGGACCTGCCAGATCGAGTAGATTTCCACCCCCAGGGTTTTCAGGAACAGATCGAGCGGGGGTAATCCCAAAACGGAATTGCGCTCACCGATGCCTTCGCCGGTCTGCGCATCGTAATGCTTCCTGAACGCGCCGGTTTTACGGATGGAGCCTGTCACGGCATCCATCATCCGGGAGACGAGCTCGGAGGCCGCTTCGGCGTATCCATATTCGACCAGCCCTTCTCCCACCAGGCAGTTCCAGGGGATCCAGACGCTCTCGCATTCCTGCTTAACCTCCGGCGAAGGCACGGTCGCACAGGCTGCCAGACCGTACGGACGCCAGAACCGGTTCGGATGGATGATCGATTTCTTGATCAGCCGCTCCGCCTGGTCGGGATCGGCGGCCCCGGCCCACAGCGGCGCCAGCAAGGTCTGGTCCAGGTGCCTGTAGTCGACCACCGAGACCACGACCTCGTCCTCCTTGCGGATCCCCTGCACTTCGATCGAGGCGATCTTCTGGTAGACTTCGCGCGAGATCCCGGTACCCCACTGCAGCGACCAGCGGATTTTCTCCTCCGGCAGAATCTCTTCCAGTTCTTCCCCTCCGCCTCGGGTTCCGCGCACGGTGATGACCGGCGCCCGGTCGCCTTCCGAGTCTCGGTGGATCCGGATCGACAGCCGGACGGGGGGGGAGAATTTCCTTTCGGTCATGATGATCGTCCCGGCGCCTTTCTGGCGGGTGAGGACCATCCCGGTGGGGCTGTCATGGGTTTCCCGATCGCGGTACCGGTAGATGCCGGCTTCCGCATCCCAGGCCGTCATCAAGGAAGCCTTCAACCGGGACAGCTTCTCCTCCAATCCCGGGATCGAGGCGGCGTAGTGGATCTCGCGCGCGATCCGGATCAGGGCGCTGCACTCGCGATAGAGCAGCCCGGTCAGAGAGGGGCTCTCGAAATCGCTGATATCGGCCCCCTGGGCCCAATCCTGCCAATGCGAGAAGAACGGGTTGTCCTCAAAACCGGACTGCATCGGATGGTCCCACTCCGGGATTCCATCCTGGTCGCGGTCGTGTTCCTCGCTGAACCAATGCTGGACAAACCGCTGGAGCCGCGGGAAGTACTTGACGAGCCAAACCCGGTCGCCGGTCAGTTCGAAGAGGCGCCAGGCCAGGCTGCAAAGCATCGGTGTGGCAGTCACCCCGCTCTTCCTTCCGTTCAGGCTCGGCTGCCAGTCGATACAGCCGTCCGCTTCCTGGGTGTATAGAAAGTTTTCCAGCAGGCCGCGGGCAAGCTCGGGGGCGGCCGGAAGCAGCTGGCTGCAGAGATGCCAGGTCTCGAGTACGTTCTGGCCGTTCCAGAGGTGGTCGTAATCCCTTCCGTCGCCGCGCAGGGAGTAGCCCTGGTCGGGAAGACGGGTGTGGACGAAAGAATGGTTGGGCAGATGCTCGGTAGGACCGTGGATCAACCGGTAGGCCGCCGACTGCCCGAGGGCGAAGGCCGCATCCCAGGCCGGTTCGCCGGTCGTGATATCCAAACCCGTCGCATTCGCCATCTCGATCCGGCCGATTTCCTCATCCCAACGCAGGGAGGCGAACGAGCGGGCCAGGTGGAAGGATTCGGTTGGTTCCGATGCCGCGGCATGGCCCCAATAATAAGTCCGGCTTGTCCCGGGCAGAAGCTCCGCCGAGATAACCAGCGCGGTTGTTGGGCTGGAATAGGCCTCGGCGCCGCCGGATAGAAAGACGACCGGCCGCAGATTGGCCGCTTCGCCCGCGAGCACCTGGACGCCGTCCATTACCATGGGGTCCAGCGGTTTCCCGGCGTCCACCGCCGTGACCATCCCTGCGACCCATTCCAGCCGGATCGTCCGCGTGGTCACCCCGCTGTTGATCAGGCGGATCCGGCCGCCAACCTGGCGCGAATCGACGACCCAGTATTCCAGCACTGTATCCAATCCTTCGAAAGGGGCGCAGCTGACCATGGCATAGTTCGGGTAGAACCGCCGGAACTCGGGCGGCCCGGAAAACGCATCCGGGTCGCTCAGGGCGGCGTCCCCTTCGCAGAAGCGCGGGAAAAGCCGCATGCTTCGGACCCGCAGACCGTAGGTGGTGCGCAGCGTGAGGGCGGCCGGCTCGCCGCTCGCGAGATTCAGCTCCCAGATCTGGTCGTCGACATAATTGGGGGTGCAGAGGCGGGCATCCGCCGCCAGGATATGGGCCGGCAGCTCGTCTCTGCCGAGACGCCATTCACGCATCCTGCAATTGTAATGGAGAAAGAAGCGAGCCGGACCCGCCCGGGTTTACACTCCGCCTGAGTCCGGCTCGCTTCTTTCTTTATGTATTGGAGCAGGAACGATACGGGTATGCTAAAATCGTCTCATCAGGATGCCAGGACATGGATAAACCCTACGCCCTCATCGTCGAAGACGACCCGGATGTGGCCGAGCTGTATTCGCACCTGATGCGACTGCTCGGGTTCTCGCCCGAAACACGTTCCA
>DATKDL010000050.1:0-6729 GCA_035512695.1 Anaerolineales bacterium
CTACCGCGGCCTGTCTTACCTCACCCGGTCCCTGGAAGCACATGACGGGGACGTCTACAAAGCCCTGGCGGGCTACAACGCCGGGATCGGAGGATCGCAGCGGGGCGAAGCCAATTGGCCTGCCGAGACGAAACGCTACACTTATTGGGGCATCGGGATCTACGAGGATGCCAGGCAGAGCCGACCGACCAGCGATCGCCTGGCGGAATGGCTCTCCAGCGGCGGCGCCAGCCTCTGCAGCAGGGCAGAAGAACGCTTGGGGATAGGGGAGTAGGAAAATGGGCGAATGGGCGAATGGGCGAATCGCCCATTCGCCCATTCGCCCATTCGCCTATTCCCCCTCCTGTACACATTCCCCCGAACTGATCGGCAGCCGGACCGTGAAGGTGGTCCCGACCCCTTCTTTGGATTCGACCTCGATATTACCGTCGTGCCCATTGACGATGTAATAGGCGATCGAGAGGCCGAGCCCGAAACCTTTTCCGTCCATCGAACGTTGGCGTGATTTCTCGGCCCGGTAAAAACGCTCGAAAATGTAGGGCAGATCGCTTTCCGGGATCCCCGGGCCGTTGTCTGCAACCGTGATATATGTGTCGGTCTTTTCCGAACGCAGCGATAGAATGACCTGTCCGCCGGGTTGGGTGTATTTGATGCTGTTGCTTACCAGGTTCACGATCACCTGCGTCAGGCGGTCCCGATCGCCGCAGACGATCACCGGTTCAATTTCCCCGAGCTTGAAGCGGAGCGCTTTCTGCTCCGACAGGATCGCCATCTGGCGAAAGACATCCAGGACGACCGTGTCCAGATCGATCGGGTCCCAGCCCATCGGCAGCTTGCCGGACTCGGCCTGGGCCAGCAGGACGAGGTCGCCCACCAACCGGGTCAACCGATCGACCTCATCCGAGATCCCGCCCAGGGCTTCTTCGTCGAAGGTTTTCATGCGCTGCATCAGACCGACATTGCCTTTGATCACCGTGAGCGGTGTGCGCAGTTCATGCCCGACATCGGCGAGAAAGCGGCGCTGCGTCTCGAGCAGGCGCTCGATGCGGCTCAGGTTCTGGTTGAAGGCCGTCACAAGCTGTTCGACCTCGAGCCCGCTGGCCCGCCTGGGTTGTGGGATACGCCGCGAGAGGTCGTTGGTCTCCATGATGAGCAGCGCCGCGTCGCGCGCGTTCTCGAGGGTCGCGAGGGCACTCTGGGTGCTGATCCAGGTCAGGATCGCGGCGAAAACGATCCCGATCGCCACGGAAACTCCGATCAGCCGGAGCAGATCGGATTGCGCCCGGTCCACAAAGCCCATATCCGTCGCGATCTGGAGCGTCCCAAAACTGCGCTCGCCCACCAAAACCGGTACGCTGAGCACGCGCAGATGCGCACCTGCAACCCGGCTATCGGCAAATACCGGGGCCGAGGTGTTCAGGTGTTCCTGGGAAAGCGGTTCAGCCAGCTGGTTGACGCTGAAGGACGTTGCCTTGAGTTCCCCATTTCGGTCCCAGGCCTGGACGAAGATATTCTGGTTTAGCGATAGATCGGCGATCGTTTCAAGCTCCCCCTGCGAACTGACCCGGGTCACCTGCCGGACGAGACCCCAGGCCTCCTCGAGCTCCTCATCCAGCTGGCCGATCAGGGTAAGGGTGACAAGGCCGTAAATCCCCGCGCTGAGCAGGAGCAGCAGTCCGCCGGCGATGGCGGTATAGAACAGCGTCAGCCGGAACTTCAGGGACATTCACATCTATTCAGGTTCACGCAAAACGTAACCCATCCCCCGCACGGTGTGGATCAACCGCGGTTCGTCCTCCGACTCGAGCTTCTGCCGCAGGTAGCGGACATACACTTCGATGATGTTGCTTTCCCCGCCGAAATCATAGCCCCAAACATGGTCGAAGATCATATCCCGGGTCAGCACCTGGCGTGGGTGCCGCAGGAACAGCTCGAGCAGCTCGTATTCCTTGGCGGTCAGGTTGATCACCCGGTCCCCACGGGAAGCCTGGCGTGTGCCCGTGTCCAGGGACAGATCGCTGAAGCGGAGGACCTTTGGCCGGTTGGGCTGCGCGCGCCGCAGCAAGGCGCGGACGCGCGCGAGCAGTTCGTCGAGATCGAAAGGCTTGACCATATAGTCATCTGCCCCGGCATCGAGACCCTGGACGCGGTTGTGGACCGTTTCCTTCGCCGTCAGCATCAGGATCGGGACGGGGCCCCCGGCGCGCAGCCGGCGGCAGACCTCAAGTCCGTCCAGACCGGGCAGCATCCAGTCCAGGACGACGAGGTCCGGAGGATGGTCTCGCGCGATGGCGAGACCGGTCAGACCGTCTGGTGCGGTATCGATCGTGTAGCCCTCATACGCCAGCCCGCGCCGCAGGAAGCGGAGGATCGCATCGTCGTCTTCAATGATCAGGATTCTTGTGCTCATGGCTTTGCCCTCGCAGTCGGTATGTTAGATATTACCACAGGAGCAAAGCGGGAAGACGGCCTTTGGAACCGGTGCGTTTCAAACTTTTCGACCAGGATCTTCATAAAACGAACCGCCCCCCGGCGCATGTGCCGGGGGGCGGTTCGTTTTATGAGCGTCTGCGGGATCGCTCAGGTGAGCTCGACGACGGCGCCGGCCGCCTCCAGCTGCGACCGGGCGTCTTCTGCCGCTTCCTTGCCGGCCGCTTCGAGAACCTTGGAACCGGGCGCTTCCGCCATGTCCTTCGATTCTTTCAGACCCAGCCCCGTGATCTTGCGGATGACCTTGATGGTCTCGATTTTCTTCGGGCCGGCGTCCTTGAGGATGACGTCGAACTCGGTCTGCTCCTCTTCGGGTTCGGCGGCTGCGGCGGCTCCACCGGGCATGGCCGCAAAGCCGGCCATGGGCGCCGCGGCGGAAACACCCCAGCTCTCCTCGAGCTTCTTGACGAGCTCTGCCGCTTCGAGAACGGTCAGACCGCTCAGTTGTTCAACAATTTTTTCCAGATCAGCCATTTTTGATTTCTCCTTTTTATCATCCAGAAATAATTTGGCGCCGGCGGGGGCTGCGCCCCCGCCGGCGCCAAATTTTTCAGTCCATTAAACAGGCGCGTTCTCGCGCTCGGAATAGGCTCGCACGACGGCCGCCAGGCCGCGGCCGGGTTCGGCCAGGGTTCGTGCCAGTTTTGCGGCCGGAGCCTGCAGCAGCCCCATCAACCGGGCGCGCATGACCGGCAGCGGCGGCAGCTCGGCCAGCGCCCGGATCTCTTCGCCGGAGATCAGCTTGCTGCCGAGGAACCCGCCTTTGATCTTGAGGAACTCGACCTCGCCGGCGAAATCCGCCAGGGCTTTGGCGGTCGCCGGAGAATCCTCGAAGGCAAAGCCGGCGGCCGTGCTCCCGCTGAACAATTCATCCGGAAACTCGTAGCCGGCCTCTTCGAACACGATCTTCCCGAGCGTGTTCTTGACCACGTGGAACTCGCCGCCGACCTCGCGCAGCCGGGCGCGCAGCGTATCCAATTGGGGCATATTCACGCCGGTGTATTCGGTCATGAAGACTGCGCGGCTGCGAGACAACCGCTCCTTGTATTCCTCTACAAGTTCGTTCTTCCTTTTCTTTGAAAGTGCCAAAGATTCGCCTCCTTAACAAAAAAGTCTTTGCCAAAATGCGGCAAAGACTCTCGCAGGCGGCCCATGGGGCGCCGATTTTTTTGAGAACCTTCACCTCGGCAGGAGATTAAGCCCGATTTGCGGCGGGCGCCTGCTGTCTTTGGCGAACGAGCGGGTATTTTACCAGAATTTCCGGTGATGTAAATAGAATATTTCAATAACCGGCTGCGTCGGCCCACACCTGGTTATTGAAATATCCTTTACACGGCCTCCATGGCCTCGGCCTTGTTGGGATCGACCCGGATCCCGGGGCCCATCGTCGTCGTCACAGCGACTTTGCGGATGTAGATGCCCTTGGAAGAAGCCGGTTTCGCCTTTTTCACGGCGTCCATGAAAGCCGCCATGTTCTGGTAAAGCTGATCATCCGAAAAGGAGACCTTGCCGATGGGGGCGTGCAGGTTGGAGGTTTTATCGACCCGGAACTCGACCCGACCGGCCTTCGATTCTTCGATCACGCGCGGGATATCTTCATCCGGAACGACCGTTCCGCCGCGCGGGTTCGGCATCAGACCGCGCGGCCCGAGGACTCGGCCCAGCCGGCCGACTTTGCTCATCATCTCCGGAGTGGAGATGGCCACATCGAAATCCGTCCAGCCGTTCTGGATTTTCTGGATCATTTCGTCGTCGTCTGCAACGAAGTCGGCCCCGTTCTCGCGCGCCAGCGCGGCGCCCTCACCCTGCGCAAAGACCAGCACCCGGACCGTCTTACCCAGCCCGTTCGGGAGCACGACGACGTCGCGGACCTGCTGATCGGCATGGCGCGGGTCGACCCCGAGCCGGAGATGGACCTCGACGGTGGAGTCGAACTTCGTGAAGGAAGTCTCTTTCGCCAGGGCCAGGGCCTCTGACGGGGAGTACAGCCGCGACCGGTCGATTTTGGCGGCTGCCTCCGTGTAGCCTTTTCCGTGTTTTGTCATATTAGCCTCTAATCCACGACACGAATGCCCATATTGCGGGCGGTGCCTTCGATCTGGCGCATCGCACCTTCGATGTCGATGGCGTTCAGGTCGTTCATTTTCTTCTCGGCGATATCCCTGACCTGCGCCCGGGTCACCGTGGCGACCTTTTCCCGGTTCGGTTCGGCGCTCCCCTTCTCGACGCCGGCTGCTTTTTTCAGCAAGATCGCGGCCGGGGAGCTTTTCAGGATAAATTTGAACGAGCCGTCGCTGTAGACGCTGATCTCAGCCGGGATCACTTCGCCCATTTGGCCGGCGGTGCGGGCGTTGTATTCTTTGCAGAACGCCATCAGGTTGAGCCCGTACCCGGCCAGGGCGGGGCCGATCGGCGGCGCCGGGGAGGCCTGGCCGGCCTTGATCTGCAGTCGGACGACTGCGGTGATTTTCTTTCCCATGTTTCTCTTCCTTTTCTCTTGATAGAGAAAAAATTATGACCGGCGGGGGGCTCCGCCCCCCGCCGGTCATAATTTTTTCTATGCCTTTTCAACCTGTAGGAAATCCAGCTCCACGGGCGTCTCCCGCCCAAAGAAATTGACCATCACCCGCACCTTGGCGCGCTCCATATCGATCTCCGAAACCGTCCCGCGGAAATCGTTGAAAGGACCGTCGATGATCCGGACGCGCTCTCCCGATTTGAAGGTGACTTTGATGCGCGGAGTCTCCGCTTCCATGCGTTTGACGATATGGGCGACCTCTTCCGGACGGAGCGGGATGGGGGTGTTGCCCTGTCCGACGAAACCCGTCACGCCCGGCGTGTTGCGGACGACGTACCAGGATTCCTCGGTCAGGATCATATAGACCAGGATATAGCCCGGAAACACCCGGCGCTCGATCGTCCGGCGGCGGCCGTCGCGGACCTCGATTTCCTCTTCGACCGGCACGACCACGTCGAAGATCTTATCTTTCATCCCCATCGATTCGATCCGCTGTTCGAGGTTGTGCCGGACCTTGTTCTCGTAGCTCGAATAACAATGGACGACGTACCAGGCCCGTCCATCATCTTCGCCGTCTTCGACGGCCATGTCCGGGTCGCCGAAGGCTTCGAGATCGGCCAGCGCGCTGGTTGGGCGGCCTGGCGGGGCGGACGGTTCCGGTTCGCCAGGCGGGTCCGGTTCGTCTGTCAGGTCTGACCCGTCCGGATCGTCGAGCGCGTCGAGGTCCGGATCGTCCTGGGAATCGGTCTCGGTGGGGGGTGTTTCCGGGTCGTCATCGGAAGATTCGTCCGGAATCTCGGCGGCAGGCATTTCATCTGCCGGGATTTCGTCTTCCGGATCGAGGACCTCGAGGATCTCTTCGTTTGTTTGGTTCTTATCGTTCATCGGTTCACCTACTTCGATCATCCGGCTGTACGCCGGCTGCCTGCCCGGAAATGCATCGATACAATGCGGCGACGGGCCTGGCGGGAGCTAGATGATCAATGAAAGCAGCCAGGAGAAAACAAAATCCAGCGAACCGAGGATCAGGACCATCACGAATACGACGACGAGGACGATGATCGTCAGGTTGGTCGCTTCCCGGCGGGTCGGCCAGGACACTTTTCTGAGTTCGCCGACGGTTTCGCGATAAAAACGCTGAACCGCGTTCGGCTGTCTGCGAATAGCACGTTTCTGGGCCACTCATTTCTCCTTGCATTGCGCCCGGTGGCAATATGGCGGGGCGCCGTCAATTTTTCACAGGCGAGGCAGGACTCGAACCCGCAACCTACGGTTTTGGAGACCGTTGCTCTGCCAGTTGAGCTACTCGCCTAAAAACCAGTGCAAAGTGCAAGGTGCCAGGTGCAATGCAGTCTATACAAGCACTTTGCACCTTGCACCTTTTTATTTCGTCTCTCTGTGCAGCGTATGCTTTCGCTCCCGGGCGCAGTATTTCAGCAGTTCGATCCGGCCCGGGTCGTTGCGGCGGCTTTTTTCGGATGTGTAGTTGCGCTCCCGGCACTCGGTGCATTCCAGGGTGACGATCACGCGGATGCCTTTTTTCTTGGCCATCGCATTACTCCAGGATCTTGGTGATGACGCCGGCGCCGACGGTCAGCCCGCCTTCACGGATGGCAAATTTTGAGCCGACTTCCAGCGCCACCGGCACGATCAGCGTCACTTCCAGGTTCACATTGTCACCCGGCATGACCATCTCGACCCCTTCCGGCAGCACGATCGCT